>NZ_CATKVU010000011.1 GCF_949820605.1 Segatella copri | reverse complement strand
AGCCATCATCTGGTACCTAAGAATCTACAAGAATGGGAAGTATTGTACCTTTCCCCATGCCATCGAATTGCTTAACCGCAGATACGAGGATGTCTTTCCGATACTGACGAGCTATCCCGAACTGGAGAACTACCTATCTCCGTTCATGGATGCCTGGCAAGGTGGGGCGATGGAGCAGTTGGCGGGTCAGATTGCCAGCGCAAAGATACCGCTGTCACGAATGATCTCACCACAACTCTACTGGGTGATGTCCGCAAGCGAGTTTACACTCGACATCAACAATCCCGAATGAACCGAAGATTCTGTGTGTCGGCAACAATCCCGACCGACAGAACATTTATGGTGCGGCACTCGGCTTGTACAACAGCCGCATCGTGAAACTCATCAACAAGAAGGGACAACTCAAATCATCCGTTATCATTGACGAGTTGCCGACCATCTATTTCAAAGGCTTGGATAACCTGATTGCTACGGCACGAAGCAACAAGGTGGCGGTGTGCTTGGGCTTCCAGGACTTCTCGCAGTTGGTTCGCGATTATGGAGACAAGGAGGCAAAGGTGGTTATCAATACCGTAGGTAACATCTTCAGCGGACAGGTCGTTGGCGAGACCGCCAAGACTTTATCCGAGCGTTTCGGCAAGGTGCTCCAAAAGCGTCAGTCCATTTCCATCAACCGACAGGATGTCTCTACGTCCATCAATACCCAAATGGACAGTCTCATTCCGCCAAGCAAGATTAGTGGTCTTACCCAAGGTATGTTTGTCGGCTCTGTTTCCGACAACTTCACCGAGCGCATAGAGCAGAAGATCTTCCATGCCGAGATTGTCGTTGACACCGACAAGGTAAAGCGAGAGGAAAGCCATTATCAGCCTATCCCCATCATCAACGACTTCAAGGATGCGGATGGCAACGACTGCATGAAGCAAGCCATTCAGGACAACTACAACCAAATCAAGGAAGATGTCAAGCTGATTGTCAAGGACGAGCTGGAGCGCATCACTGGTGACGAGAGCTTAAAGCATCTCATACAGAAATAAACAATAAGGCGAGTAACTTTTAGGAATTGTCCTTTTCAGTTACTCGCCCCTGCATACATATATGGGATTTATCGTTTTTTATCGTCTCATTCTTTCCAATTCATCATCCTTTCGCATTTTGTCGTTCAACTTCTCCTGCATTCTGTCAAGGAAGTAAGTACGGCTATGGTTCTTGCGTCTTCTGATGTCGGTATAGAAACGATAGCAGTCCTTGGCTTTGATACCAAAGAACTGGTACATGGCTTGCGCCAAGTCCTTGAACTTCACATCGCCATCGTTCACGCTTCCCATTACGCAGATGCCATATACCATTTCTACAAGGTCAACGGCATTGCCAGTCCATTTTACTAATGGCTTTGATTCTGATGATACTGGCGGAGAGGCTTCTGAAGTGGATGTGGTCACATGAAGATGATATGTTGCTGCCACATGCTCTTGCATCCTTCGGACAAATGCAATAGCCTTGCGCACATACAAGCCTACGGTTCCCAAACAATCCTTTATATGGGGCATTGACAGATGAAAGTCAAGCTCGGTCTCTGCGTATGACAGTGCAAAGACCGCTTGCTTCACGTTGGTGCTGCATAAATCAACCACAACCTTGATAAACTCACGGTATGAGTTCTCCAAAGCGTTACCACCTTTGTTCTTATGACCTGCATTCAGCAAGTTGAAAAAATCAGTCTCTATCAATATGTTGTATTCCATGTTGCTGTCTCTTTTATGGGTTTGTACTAATTTGATGTTTCTGTGCGCACACCATTTATTAGTCCAACACCTATGCCATTCCAAGACAGACTAAACAATAGGATGATGATATTTCCTGATAATCAGCAACTTTATCAAGAGAATAAGATTTTCACAAGGAAATTGCAAGCAGAAATAGTGTAAGGAAAACCGGACACTCGTCCAATCTTCCTTACACGGTTCTTATACCGTTACAACTTGTTAGTTGGAATACCATACTCTTTCATACGGGCATAGAATGTAGTATGGCTCATTTCCAACATTTTTGCCGCATCACGCTTGATGCCATTGCATTGCTTCAAAGCCCACAAGATACGCTCTCGATTGATCTTGCGTTCTTGTTCATCAAAGTCCAAAGCCTCTTCTGTCAATGCCGATTGTGACAACTGCAAGTCCTCGACATCTATTATCTCATTCTCGCATAACAGCATAGCTCGCATGATACATGATTTCAACTCACGCACATTGCCTGGCCATGTATGGCTTACAAGTGCCCTTTGCGCTTCCTTACTGATACATTTTATTTCTTTGTCCGTATGCCTATCATATAGTTTCAGGAAGAAGTTAGCTAATGGCATAATATCTTCCTTGCAATCTCGCAACCGTGGAATCTCAATAACCGCTTCGTGAAGTCGATAATACAGATCGCTTCTGAATCGTCCTTCCCGAACTGCCTCTTGCAGGTTTTCGTTGGTGGCGGCAATAATGCGCACATCAGCCACTTTATCTTTTGTAGCTCCCAATGGTCGGTAGCTCTTGGATTGCAACACACGCAGCAACATCGCCTGTACGTCTTTCGGCAGGTTGCCTATCTCGTCCAAGAACAGCGTACCTCCAGCAGCCAATTCAAAGTAACCTTTTCTTGCTGCGTCTGCACTTGTGAATGCTCCTTTCTCATGTCCGAAGAGAGCGGAAACGGCAAGTTCCGCAGAAAGCGTACCGCAATCTACTACTTCAAAAGGCTTGTCGGCTCTTTTGCTTTGCAGATGTATCTTTTCCGCTATATGTTCTTTGCCTGTTCCGTTGTCTCCCAATATCATAACAGCCATGTCGCTTTTGGCAAACAATTCTGCCATTTTGTATATACGGCGAAACTTCTCACTTTTGCGGTAAACAATCTTGTTATTCAACTCTACGAGTCGTTTCTGCTTGTCTATGATTTCTTCCAAACGTTCATAAACTACATCAAGCAACAATTTCTTCGGTATATAGTCTTCTGCTCCCAATTTCATAGTCCTCACGGCACTCATGCTTTCATCGTAAGATGTCATGATGATAAATGGATTCTGGTAGCCGTTACTACGCATCCATTCCAACAGGTCGATGCCGTTATCATTCCCCAAGCGCATATCCGAAATGACAACATCCCATTCAGAGGATTCCCTCACAGCTTTCAGACCATCTCTGTAATTGTAGCATAAGATTGTTT
>NZ_CATKVU010000010.1 GCF_949820605.1 Segatella copri | reverse complement strand
TGCCATCATCTGGTACCTAAGAATCTACAAGGACGGAAAGTATTGCACCTTTCCTCATGCCATCGAACTGCTCAACCGCAGATACGAAGATGTCTTTCCGATACTAACGAGCTATCCCGAACTTGAAAATTATTTATCTCCGTTCATGGATGCCTGGCAAGGTGGGGCGATGGAGCAGTTGGCGGGGCAGATTGCAAGCGCAAAGATTCCGTTGTCACGAATGATTTCACCACAACTCTACTGGGTGATGTCCGCAAGCGAGTTTACACTCGACATCAACAATCCCAATGAACCTAAGATTCTGTGTGTCGGAAATAATCCTGACCGACAGAATATTTATGGTGCCGCACTCGGTTTGTACAACAGCCGCATCGTGAAACTCATCAACAAGAAGGGACAACTCAAATCATCCGTTATCATTGACGAGTTACCAACTATCTATTTCAAAGGCTTGGATAATCTGATTGCTACGGCACGAAGCAACAAGGTGGCGGTGTGTTTAGGCTTCCAAGACTTCTCGCAGTTGGTTCGCGATTATGGAGACAAGGAGGCAAAGGTGGTTATCAATACCGTTGGTAATATCTTCAGCGGACAGGTCGTTGGCGAGACCGCCAAGACTTTATCCGAGCGTTTCGGCAAGGTGCTCCAAAAGCGTCAGTCCATTTCCATCAACCGACAGGATGTCTCTACGTCCATCAATACCCAAATGGACAGTCTCATTCCGCCAAGCAAGATTAGTGGTCTTACCCAAGGTATGTTTGTCGGCTCTGTTTCCGACAACTTCACCGAGCGCATAGAGCAGAAGATCTTCCATGCCGAGATTGTCGTTGACACCGACAAGGTAAAGCGAGAGGAAAGCCATTATCAGCCTATCCCCATCATCAACGACTTCAAGGATGCGGATGGCAACGACTGCATGAAGCAAGCCATTCAGGACAACTACAACCAAATCAAGGAAGATGTCAAGCTGATTGTCAAGGACGAGCTGGAGCGCATCACTGGTGACGAGAGCTTAAAGCATCTCATACAGAAATAAACAATAAGGCGAGTAACTTTTAGGAATTGTCCTTTTCAGTTACTCGCCCCTGCATACATATATGGGATTTATCGTTTTTTATCGTCTCATTCTTTCCAATTCATCATCCTTTCGCATTTTGTCGTTCAACTTCTCCTGCATTCTGTCAAGGAAGTAAGTACGGCTATGGTTCTTGCGTCTTCTGATGTCGGTATAGAAACGATAGCAGTCCTTGGCTTTGATACCAAAGAACTGGTACATGGCTTGCGCCAAGTCCTTGAACTTCACATCGCCATCGTTCACGCTTCCCATTACGCAGATGCCATATACCATTTCTACAAGGTCAACGGCATTGCCAGTCCATTTTACTAATGGCTTTGATTCTGATGATACTGGCGGAGAGGCTTCTGAAGTGGATGTGGTCACATGAAGATGATATGTTGCTGCCACATGCTCTTGCATCCTTCGGACAAATGCAATAGCCTTGCGCACATACAAGCCTACGGTTCCCAAACAATCCTTTATATGGGGCATTGACAGATGAAAGTCAAGCTCGGTCTCTGCGTATGACAGTGCAAAGACCGCTTGCTTCACGTTGGTGCTGCATAAATCAACCACAACCTTGATAAACTCACGGTATGAGTTCTCCAAAGCGTTACCACCTTTGTTCTTATGACCTGCATTCAGCAAGTTGAAAAAATCAGTCTCTATCAATATGTTGTATTCCATGTTGCTGTCTCTTTTATGGGTTTGTACTAATTTGATGTTTCTGTGCGCACACCATTTATTAGTCCAACACCTATGCCATTCCAAGACAGACTAAACAATAGGATGATGATATTTCCTGATAATCAGCAACTTTATCAAGAGAATAAGATTTTCACAAGGAAATTGCAAGCAGAAATAGTGTAAGGAAAACCGGACACTCGTCCAATCTTCCTTACACGGTTCTTATACCGTTACAACTTGTTAGTTGGAATACCATACTCTTTCATACGGGCATAGAATGTAGTATGGCTCATTTCCAACATTTTTGCCGCATCACGCTTGATGCCATTGCATTGCTTCAAAGCCCACAAGATACGCTCTCGATTGATCTTGCGTTCTTGTTCATCAAAGTCCAAAGCCTCTTCTGTCAATGCCGATTGTGACAACTGCAAGTCCTCGACATCTATTATCTCATTCTCGCATAACAGCATAGCTCGCATGATACATGATTTCAACTCACGCACATTGCCTGGCCATGTATGGCTTACAAGTGCCCTTTGCGCTTCCTTACTGATACATTTTATTTCTTTGTCCGTATGCCTATCATATAGTTTCAGGAAGAAGTTAGCTAATGGCATAATATCTTCCTTGCAATCTCGCAACCGTGGAATCTCAATAACCGCTTCGTGAAGTCGATAATACAGATCGCTTCTGAATCGTCCTTCCCGAACTGCCTCTTGCAGGTTTTCGTTGGTGGCGGCAATAATGCGCACATCAGCCACTTTATCTTTTGTAGCTCCCAATGGTCGGTAGCTCTTGGATTGCAACACACGCAGCAACATCGCCTGTACGTCTTTCGGCAGGTTGCCTATCTCGTCCAAGAACAGCGTACCTCCAGCAGCCAATTCAAAGTAACCTTTTCTTGCTGCGTCTGCACTTGTGAATGCTCCTTTCTCATGTCCGAAGAGAGCGGAAACGGCAAGTTCCGCAGAAAGCGTACCGCAATCTACTACTTCAAAAGGCTTGTCGGCTCTTTTGCTTTGCAGATGTATCTTTTCCGCT
The DNA here is from genome assembly GCF_949820605.1 of Segatella copri. Taxonomy (NCBI): domain Bacteria; kingdom Pseudomonadati; phylum Bacteroidota; class Bacteroidia; order Bacteroidales; family Prevotellaceae; genus Segatella; species Segatella copri. The sequence goes on along the minus strand of NZ_CATKVU010000010.1, from coordinate 428 downwards.
ATATGTTCTTTGCCTGTTCCGTTGTCTCCCAATATCATAACAGCCATGTCGCTTTTGGCAAACAATTCTGCCATTTTGTATATACGGCGAAACTTCTCACTTTTGCGGTAAACAATCTTGTTATTCAACTCTACGAGTCGTTTCTGCTTGTCTATGATTTCTTCCAAACGTTCATAAACTACATCAAGCAACAATTTCTTCGGTATATAGTCTTCTGCTCCCAATTTCATAGTCCTCACGGCACTCATGCTTTCATCGTAAGATGTCATGATGATAAATGGATTCTGGTAGCCGTTACTACGCATCCATTCCAACAGGTCGATGCCGTTATCATTCCCCAAGCGCATATCCGAAATGACAACATCCCATTCAGAGGATTCCCTCACAGCTTTCAGACCATCTCTGTAATTGTAGCATAAGATTATTTT
>NZ_CATKVU010000009.1 GCF_949820605.1 Segatella copri | reverse complement strand
CGATCGGGTAGGTCAAGGGCATTGCTGCCCTCTTCCCCCCTAAGAACCGTACATGAGAGTTTCCCCTCATACGGCTCAAGCTTTTCTAAGCCTCTGTTTGTATGCAGAGACCGGCTCAAACTACTTCTTGTTTCCATTTGATTTGCGGGATAATTTAAAACATTCATCATGAACCAACAGATTGCATTTCTTTCCGTTTTGAACGGTTGGCATGACATTCCATGCCTTGTGCGTATCAATAGGCTCACCGCATATAGGACATTTGCGTCCTTGCTTTTCCCATAGGTACAGCAGTGACTTGCGTCCTTTTAGCGTAACAAGCATTTTCGACTTCTTTCTTTTATAGAAGTACAGACGACAGTCTGCATCAAACGGGTTCATGTCTCCTTTAATCTGCGTGTATTGCAGGAATGGAAACGATGAAGTCAGAGACAATAATGTCAATTGGTCTTCCTTTCCGTTTGGTTTCTTGAATTTTGAAGCGAAAGTCCATTTGTTCCCTCGAATGTCATGCCAATATCGGTCTTTTATCCACCGTTTCCCTTTCTTGGAATGACGGCGTTTTGCCCATTGCCATAGTGAGAGGAATATCTGATGGTCGATTCTGTGAAATGAATCACGTGTCGCTCCATGCTGATAATAACCTCCCCATCCTCGGATTTTAGAGTTCAACATTCTGATTAACGACTCCTGTCTGCAACCCTTGTTCTCCTTAATTACCTTACGGATATTCTCCATAAAGCGTTTCTCGGATTTCTTTGTCGGCTTGGTCAATATGTCCTTGCCGTATTTGCGGATATTAAAGCCAAGAAAATCAAAACCGTCATGCACGTTGGTTATCACCGTCTTTTCCTCTGATAAGGTCAGACCTCTTTCAGACATAAATTCAGCAACCAATGGCTTGATTTCATTTTCAAGAGTTTCCTTGTTCTCGCAAGTGATGATAAAATCATCCGCATAACGTACAAGGTTCACCATTGATGAATACAACTTACCATTAACATGATGGCGCTTATATCTATCTGCAAGAGCTTTCTGCAATCCGTCCAAAGTCATATTGGCAAGTGTCGGAGAAATTATACCACCTTGCGGTGTTCCTTCCTCGGTCGGGAACATTTGCTTGTTGAAAACATAGCCACATTTCAACCATTTTCGGAGTATTGCCTTATCCATTGGGATATTGGCAAGTAACCACTCATGGCTGATATGGTCAAAACACCCTTTTATGTCACCCTCCAAAATCCATTCGGGAGAATATCCCTTTCGGAGAATGTTATGACATTGCTGTATTGCATCCATACAGCAGCGTTCCTTGCGGAAACCGTATGAACGAGTATCAGCTGTAGTTTCTGATACAGGCTCCAATGCCATAAGATAGAGTGCTTGCATGGCTCTGTCTTTCATTGTCGGTATTCCCAACGGTCGCAGTTTGCCGTTGCTCTTCTTGATATGAACTCTTCTCAGCGGCATTGGCTGGTAGCCTCTGCGTTTGAGTTGGGTTATTGCTTGCATTTTAGCTTTAGGGGTATCCCATATTTCTTTGTCAACCCCAGGAGTACAACCACCCCCGTTAGAAGTAACCCTCTTTACGGCTAAGGCTTTTGCGTAAAAAGAGTGGGTAAGCGTCCATTGCAAGGCTTTCACCTTGTTATGTCTGCCTTCCTTCTGAGCCTTTACAATACGAGCTTGAAGCTTCTTAACAGCTTGCTCCGCCTTAGTCCAGTCTATTCTGTCCCAATTTGATTGCAGGTTGTCAGTCGGCGCACACGATTGGTCGAGGAGATTTTCTTTGATTTTATCGTTCATTTGCATTCCTACTTTAAAAAGTTCTAAAAGTTTATTGTAAAGAATTACCATTTGGCTAATGTTGGGTATTTGCCTCCCAAACATTACCACAGAAGTCTGCCCACTTTCGTGGTAGGTTGATGTTGTCCCTTGTCAACTCGTGATAAGTGGCTCAAACCCTATCCGTCCCATTACAGAACGGCATTCGCTTTCTCTGTTATCTTATACCTGCACATCATTCAGCATCCATTACTTTCAGCTTACCTGTCTTTTGTCTGACAGGAGATGTACAGGCTTACCATGTTCCACATAGATAACTAACGGATAGGTTAGGTTCTGTCTCATCCTCCGACGGTCTTTACATCCGTGTAATCCTACCATGGAGAGGATTATCTGACCGCATCCCATTTTGGGTAGAGTGTATCAGTATCTTGCACTCTTTTACGACATTACGAAGTTTACTAACAGTTCGCTTACGCTAACCATACTATCCAGCCTCGCCACTCTACGGTATGATACTAACCATACTTGACTTCCCCTCACGGTTCTGTCTTGTCTTGTGAAAGTGTACTTTGTCCCGACCGCTTAATACAACATTAAGGTGCATCGGTCGGTAGGCTACCGCTGACGGAACAGCGGGTTAAAACTGATACTTAAAGTATCATTCCAACAATTATCTATGCGACTTCATGTCGCACC
>NZ_CATKVU010000008.1 GCF_949820605.1 Segatella copri | reverse complement strand
TTGAGAATGAGATAAGTTTTTATCTCATAAAAAGAAGAGGTTACGAATTAGAAATAAACAGAATGTAGCATCCTGCTGTGATTTGCATAACCATCCAAAGAACTCTTTCGGTTGCAAAGGTACGATATTTAATCGGGGATAAAGAATGTTTTAAGATTTTTTATCCTCGATTTTTTGCTTGGGTAAATCTGTTTTTATTAAACCATATTCTTCTCTGTTCTTTGCTATTTCCATTTCAATCCATTCAAACTTATGTGGCAATGGTTCCTGTTTTTTGAATTGTCTATTTCGTTTGCATATTCTCATTCTTTCGTGTGTTTTGTATAAAAGTCAGCCGTCGTCGAAGAAAGACAGTCCTCATACCTCAGACTAACTTCCTCCGACTATGGCACGGCAAGAAAAATCCTTGACAGTATGCCTTGAAATGCTTCAAGACTATACTGCCAAGGACTTTTCTTTGTTTGCCGTGCTGACAACGGCTGATTTTTATAGCCACAACTCGCAGTTCCATTTTTTATCGCACAATCCAAACGACATGAAACAGTGGCACGCCACCCTTTCATGTCTCAGTAGTACGGCATGAGGAAAAGTGTTTCTTTTTGTCGGTTGCAGGCTAACCGATCAAAAGAAACACCATTCCTTGATTTGCCGTACCATTTTGTTTGCATACTCCACCGCAAGAAAGAAGTCATTGATGTAAACCTCAACGACCACTTTCATGCTTGGCTGCACAGCCTTGGAGAAAACCCGATGCAAGAAGCATGGACAAGCCATACTCTTCTTTCATCGGAATTTTTCTGATGGCTGTGCCATTTTTGTATGCGATTTCCATTTTTCAAGACGTTTGTAAGACGACGTTGTATCCATTTCTCAGAAATGAGTATGCGATAATCGTGCAGTCCAAAAACTTCCGTGAAGTTTCTATTTTCATTTGCCGCTCTGATTTTCTTTCCTCCACATGGTCTTTCCTTTTGGCATCAACCGTTATCGTGCAGGTGCAAAGGTATGGCAGCGGGCTTTGGAAATAAAAGGTCGAGCCTTCGGTTTTCAAAAAAATCTCCACACCGTTGGGTAGTATTTTTCCGAAAAACCTTGTATTTCCAGCCTCGCCGCCCTTGAAAGGCACCTGAAACGAAACGACCGATGCGACAGGAAGACGCAAAAAAAAATGTCGGAAAATGGAGCGACAAAAAGGTGAAGAAACGAGAACTTCCCTTCAGTTCCTGGAACCGCAAATAAATTTAATTCAAGGCTATATGACAACAAACATCAACATAACACAGACTTGGTGGAGATTACTCTCCGCAGTCGGCTCAACCCTCATCACTTTGGTGGCTTGGTTGGGATATATGGCTCTCTGCATGGTCGGTGAAGTCATATTAGGAATTGTGAAGTTCATCTTCGGCATCATCATTTCCATTCTTTCTATGGTGGTACTGATTGGAACATTCATTTGGTTATTAACACTTTAAAGTACAAGCGATATGAACAGAAGCATTGAAGCGATACCTACATGGGCACTCTGCTACATCATCAATGGCGATGCAAGCGGACTGACAGACGAGGAAATCCGTATGGTGGACGAAGCCATGCGCAAGAACAATATTGAGATAGTAAGTCCAAGATACAACGAGGACATGTGCACAGAACCTTACTTCAGCCATTATCCGTTCTTCGGACTGCCTACAGAAGTTGAGGACTGCGACATCATCTATCACGAGTAACAACCCCTTTAACAACATCAGACATGAACACTACAGAATATTTCAAGAGAACCATACAATCCTATTTGGAGGAGCGTGCTATGGAGGACGAACTCTTTGCAGCCAAGTATGACAACCCCGACAAGAACATAGACGATTGCGTCACCTATATCCTTAATTGGGTACAGAAGAGCGGTTGCAACGGCTTTTGCGATGACGAGATATATGGGCAAGCCATCCACTACTACGAGGAGAAGGACATCGAGGTAGGAAAACCATTGAACTGCCAAGTGTCTGTTAACCACCACATCGAACTCACAGAGGAGGAGAAGGCACAGGCAAGACAGGAAGCCATCCGCCAATATCAGCAAGAGCAGATGAACAAGATGCGTAACAGAGATACCGCCAAGCGCACCTCACAGAGAACGGAAACAGAAGTACACCAACCATCATTATTCGACACGTTATGAAACCAAGAACGAAATATCAGAAGCAAGTCGTAACCTCAAACAAGGGGTTACGACCTATCAAGGGAGCGCAAATGCAATGGGCATTCCGTGAATGCCTTGACCACTATGCCTTTCAGTTGAAACACGGACAGACCACCTGCATGGACTGCGGACACACTTGGACTACGGACGAGGATGCGGACAAATGTGTCTGCCCGAAGTGTAAGGCAAAGTTGGAAGTGCAGCGCACCAAGCGACAGAAGGCAATGTCTTCTACCTATTTCAGTGTACTCACCGAGCGCAAGGAACTGCAACTTATGCGAGCATTTCAGATGAAAGCCTATTACCGCAAGGGACAAAAGGCAGACATTTATTGTTGGGAGGTGGCACGCTATTGGATGAACGAGAAAGGCAAGGTGGAGGTTATGGCACGCAAGCGCACAATGGGTATCTATATGGACACGTTCTGCTACGACTCCGACATTGAACTGCGCAAGGACAACACCACCTATCAGCATATTGCTTCATTTCCGGTCTGCCCCGATATGAAAGTCATTCCTCAGATATGGCGCAACGGCTTTGACGGAGCGTTTCACGGCATCGAACCGCTTACATTGTTCAAGGCGATGCTGACAGACCACCGCATCGAAACAATGATGAAGCAATGTCGTTACGGACACGTCCGCCACTTCATAGACCACCCACGGCACTTGGAAACTTGTTGGAATGCCTACAAGATAGCCAACCGCAACCATTACCTTATTACAGACATCGGCAAATGGGCGGACTACATCTGTATGTTGGTAGAAATGGGCAAGGACATCAGAAGTCCACATTACATTTGCCCCGACAACCTTGAAGCCGAGCACGACAGAATATCCGAGAAAATCAGAGCAAAGAAAGAAAAGGAGCGTACCGAGGAGGAGATACGCAAGGCATTGAAGAACGAGGACAAGTTCAAGGAAATGAAGAGCCGTTTCTTCGGTTTGATGTTCACGGACGGCAATATCGTGGTGAGAATGCTTGAAAGCGTCAGGGAGCACGTTCTTGAGGGCAAGGCGATGCATCATTGCGTAGGCAGCGGTACAAACTATTCACTCAATCCCGACTGCATCATCTTCTCTGCAAGAATAGCCGAACAAAGGGTTGAGACCGTGGAGTTTTCACTCGAACAGATGAAAGTCGTACAATGCCACGGACTACAGAATAAGGATACCGAGCACCATGCTGACATCATCAACTTGGTGAACAGCAATGCAAGACTTATAGAGCAGCGTATGGTTGCAACGACATGAAATCCATATCGGCGGAGCGATGAAAATTCGTTCCGCCACTTTCTTTCTTGAGCCGAGGAGCGGAAAAGAAAGTGGCAAAGAAACCGTCTTTTCCTTATCTGCGATGCTTGCAAAGAACAAAGGACAGCCCCCAATCAAAAGGACTGTCCTATTTTATAAAACCTTATACTATGGAGTAAACAAGAGCAGATACTCCATTTTTCTTCTTCGCTCGATGGAAGGCACTATCTTTCCGTTCCACCTTTTGAAGTCCACATAGTCACGATAGATGTTTCTGTTGCCACTTCGCATCTTGGCATACATCCGGCTTTTCATCACCTTTCCACATCCCACATTGTAGGCAAGTGCAGCCAAGAGCAGCGAGTCACGACCGAAGTCACGAAACATGGCGCAGAGCTTTCTGAGGTCAGAGCGCAGCAATGCATCGGCTTGCCGTTCCGTCATTCTTGGAGAAAACCGCTCGCCAGGCAACAGCTTGTGCCCATATCCGACATAAGGATGATGCTTCGGTCCGTGCAGACCCTCGTACTTCTTGATGCAGGCGACAGCCAACTCAAAACGTGACACATGACGAACTCGCTTTATCGCCCCTTGCGTCTGGGCAGACAAGCTGCCCGATACAAGAAGCAAGGCTAACAATATCATCAACCTCATACGCTACCGAGTTTGTTGGCACTTCTCGCAAACTCTTCCTCCTCATCAGTATCGTTGAAGTTGAACTCCACTTCGTATGACTTGCCGAAGTTGTCCTCCACCACCACTGTCAGCGTCTGTGTCTCCGTGCTTGCCGAGGTATAGTAAAGACGGAACTTCTCGTTCTCCAACAGATAGCGGTCGTTTGGTTGGAACACCGTTCCGTTCTCCATTCTCAACGAGCCTTTTCCGTCATGCTGAAAATAGCGGATGGTATAGATGGTGCCGTCAAACTTTCCCTCCGCCTTCAACTCGCAGCGGATTTCAACGGTCTGTCCACGCACAATGTCCTTTGGCACAGGCATCGTCTCCACCTTGAAAGGATACGACTGCTGAATGTCCAGCTCATCGCTGCACGATGAAAGGATTACCGACACGGCACACACGAAAAGGAATGCCAATACGCTCACTGATTTCTTGATTTTATTGTTCTTCTTCATTGTCTTGATGTTTTTGAATGATTGTTACTTTCTTGTCTTATGGCTCATCAGGTACTCGTTCAAGTCCTTGTAACCTGTGTATAGATGCGAATGGTCAATGAACTTATCGCCATATCGCTTTTGCAGTTCGACACAGGCATTCTCGCCAGCTTCGTCATTGTCCAAGTGACAATACACTTGTGCATAGCCATCTAAAAGATGATGCACCTTTTGCATATTAGCCACCGAATTGAGGATAATATGATCCTCACCACGACCTATACCGAGCATGACGGCAGAGAGGAAATCCATAAAACCCTCGTACAGATGGCAGACGTTGCTGTTCCTGCCAATGAGAGTGACGTCCTTTGGCGACACGCAACCTTTGAAGAAGCGGTTGCGTATCTCGTAGCCATCGCTGTTGTTCTTGAAACCGACAGCAAAGAACTGTTTGCCATTGTATCGGTATTCCACCTGACAGCAGAAACGGCTCGCCACGTCAGCCGATATGCCACGCTCACGCAAGTATTGCCGAAGTGCAGGATGGCTCAATGCCTTTTCCACAATATCACTAAAGGGATTGCCTTTCGCCTTCACAGCCTTTTCTTCTGTTCTTTGATAATGCTGAAACGATGTCGGGAAACTGCCACCAAGCGTTTCAGATATGAACTTGGCTTGTGCCACAAACTCATTGCTGTTGATGAACTCCCCTGCGAGGTTGAAGATGTCACCACCTCTGGCGATGCCATAGTCATACCAGACATTCTTGTCCGTTGATACCCGAAGCGAAGGATTGCGGTCGTTGCGGTATGGCGCATGATACCAAAGTCCCGAAGCCTTGTGCTTGACAGGCTCAATGCCGAGAATATAGAGAAAGTCCACGATAGGCACTTGTTTGATTTCATTGATATCCATAGGCTCACTGTTTTAGTTGATGATGAACTTCATGCCGATGCCAAACTGCGTGTGGAAATGTCCCGTGCTGTTGCCCCAAACAAGCCTTTCCTTAACGGAAGCGGTCAAAGCTATAGCATCCGACAGGTATATTTCCGTTTCCAATGCCACGGCACCACCATAGATAAACGCTCCCTTGTTCTGCAAGGTCGCTCCGTCCGACATGGTTCTCTTGCCCCAGTTTACGGACTCATAGCCAGCCAGTGCCGTACCTCCGATATAGAACAGCACCGTCTTACTGTTGTCGGAAAGGAAGTTGTAGGAATAACCGAACTCGCCCGTCATTTGTGCTATTGGAACGGAAGTGTTACGGTAAGGCTGATGTACTTGCAGATATTCCGCCCCATACGTCCACTTGTCACCACCTTTGGTATAGCTCGAAAGTCCGAGACCTGCATAATAGCCAGCCTTGCAGGACTTCTTGCCGTTATATACTCCGTCAGCCATGCCGACCTTCACCTCGATGCCTTTCATCTGAGGAAGGCATCGTTGGGCGAATGCCTGCCCTGCGGTGAGGGCAAGCATCGCCATGATTGCAATGTTTCTTCTTTTCATCCGTTACTTCACGCTAAGTTCGTTGATTGTCAAAGCTCGCACCAAGTCGCTGTTCTCCACGACAAACGACTGATGGCGACCGCCTTCCTTCTCGTTCATCTCCACGACAAGCTCCTTGTCGTCGGGAATGGTAAATTTCGGCAAGCAGAACACCGTCTGCTCCGTTTTCTTGCCAGCCACACGCACCACATAGTTGTAGGCACGGACAGGAAGAAGCACCTGCTCCTGAATGGCGGTTCGCTTCGCCACCTTCTTGTCCACCACCTTGAACGTGACATAGTCCACGTCAAACGGCACGTTGCTCTGGTTCTTGATTTCTGTGTGGAAATACAGCAAGTCGCTGTGTACATAGATGCCCTTCAAAAGGTACTGGATTCCGAAACGCTTGCTGCCGATGTGCTTCACCTTGCGCTTGTTCTCCTTATGGATGGACTTCATGATGAGGTGTACCAGCATGGGACTTTCCTTGCCCAACTCCTTGAGATAAATCTCCTGTGCATTGTTCGGACGGTTCACCGCCTCACCGTCATGGATGAAGTCAGCCATCTCGATATTGAGCATGAGCGGTTCCTTGGCATACTTCACATTGAATGTGTAGAATGAGCCATTCTCCGTGATGACGCTCATATTGGTCTCTTTCTTGAAGTTCTTCACGGCTGCTTTTACACGGATAACATTCTCCGCACCGTCCGCCTTGCCAGCTATCAAATCCTCTGAACCCAAGTCAACGTACTTGACAGAGGCAGGAAAGAGAATATGAACCGTCTTGTCATAAGTCACTTCCAAACCATGAGGTGGAATCATGCGGTCGAAGGTCAACTTCTTGGTCAAGCCGTGATAGAGGTTGCTGTTCTCTTCCTTCTGCGGATACACCTCCTTGGTCAAGGTCAGCTTCTCTTCCTGGTCGGAAGAAACATTGCTTACTTGCTCAGTCTTTACAGACTTCTGCGCTTTTTTCTTGCCTGTCTTCTGCGCTGATGCAGTGCAGGCTACGCCCAGCATAAGGGCGAACATGATTGTTGTCTTTTTCATTTTGGTTTGCTTTTAATTAAACTTTTGGATTAAGTGGTATAAATGTTGTTGCCTTTCGGCTAATCTTCCTCTTGGTAGAGCATGACCCTGTAGCCAGCCTTCAGGTGTATCTTGACGGTACGCATCTTCTTGGAGATATACTGCGACACGCCTTGTATGACACCTTTTCCCAAGTCGGAGGCAAGCTGTGCCCCGGCATTGGAGGAAATGTTGATGCTGCTGTTCAGCGAGCTTCCCATGTTGGCACCGACTTCATTGGCTGCGTCAACCTCCATCGACTTCGGAATGAAGATGCCCTCCTGACCGTCATTGTCATAGACGGCAAGCTCAATCGGGATAATCATGCCGTTGTGCTCAATGGACTTCAAGGCTATGGAAAGCCTTTCGCCTTGCAATCGTGCCACTCCGACAATGACAGAATTTCGTGGTATCTCTCTATTGCCGACACGCATGGCTTCCAGCAGTCTCAACCTTACTGCCTGTCCGTCCGTTATGGTCTGGTTGCCGTGGATGCAGGCAGAAATCGTGTTTTTGTCGGAAACACCACCTCTTCCGATGGCGGTATTGAACCTTGCCGAAGCCTTTTCCGAGTAAGAGGCGACAAACTCCTCGTTACTCATGGGGCGGGTCAAAGACGAGACCACACGCCTTTGCACTTGCCTTACAGAGGAAACCTTGGCTTTCTTGCCCTTGGTGACAGCTTCCTTGTTTTCCTCTGTTGCTGTTTCAGCCGATGAAGGACTTGCCGCATTGGCATTTCCACCAGGCATGTACTTTGCCGCAAGTTGATAGGACTTCTCCATAAGGGCGACTTGCTCGTCCATATTGGAACGCTTGTTTTCCTGCTGCATCATGCTTGCCTCCAGCTCGTCAAGACGTTTCCTCAACTCAGCATCTTCGCTGCTTCCCCCTTGCTGTGGCTGTTCATAGAAACCGCCCAAGGTCGTGTTCAAGGTTTGGTATGCCTCGGCAGACGAGCGGATGGCATCCGCCTCTTTCCTTTCTTCCTTTGTTGGCTGCTGCCCAGACTGCATCAGGTCAAAATCCTTGCCTTGACCGGATGCTGTCGAATCAATGCCTGGCATGTACTCACCAAGAGTGTTCATTGCTCTGCTTTTTTCCTTTTGCTTGTTGGCAAGATCCTCCTTGGAGTATGCCTTACGCTTGTCCGCCTCCACATCAGTCTTCTCCGCATCAGGCATTTCCATGTTGAATCCCTTGCTGCCTTTCTCACCCTCTGATGCCGACGGCTTGAAGATGAGCCATAACACCAATGCGCAGACGAGACACATGCACGGTATGGCTATCATCTTGTTGCGCTTGATACGCTGTTCCTCTGTCAAAGGCTTCTTTTCCTTTGGAGCCTTATCCGGCTCCACCTTGTCATTCTTCTCCTTCTCCATGTGTCAATTCATTTTGGTTGGTCACTTGCTGCCCCTTGTCGGTGGGCAACTTTACACTCTCAATATGCTCAACCTCTATATTTGAGGTCTTGCCGTTTCCAAAGTTGATGATGGCTGAACCTATCATGTAAAGGCTACAGAGGGCAAACAAGCCGAACATGACGAGCACGACTTTCAGTCTCACCCTTGGCGGAAGGGAATCCAGCCTGTCACGCAGTCTTCCCTTCATACCATTCACCTTTTCTTGGATTGTCTTTATCGGATTTTCCATTCTTGCTATTTTTATCGTTCTACTGTACTGATGTCCCTGTTCTCCACAATGGTGAAACCTTCAATGGTAAAACCATTCGGGTTGTCGTCGGAGCGTGTGGCGTTCACCAACCTGCATACGGTGACAAGACTTCTCTCCGTCACATTGCTCTCTCGGAGTATCACCTGCCGTGCGTAGGTCTTGGCTTGATAAGGGTAGTTATCAAAGTTACAGACCACGCTGTCAACTTGCAGCGACTGGTTGATGTTTCCCGCGATGAGTCTGTTGTAAAAACCTTTCTCCGCAAAGTCCTGGTAATAGTTGTATGCGCTCTTGTCTGCCAGCAGCAAGGCTCGTTTCACGTTGTGCTCGATGGCGCTCTTTTCGGGAGATAGCGTAAAGAACAGCTCATGAAAGCGTCTCACGTGTTCCCTTGCCTCGGCAGGTCTGTTCTGTGAGAGGTCTTGCGAGAGGGCGAGCATCAGCGACTTGCCTCCATCAAGGACGTATATCTTCTCGCGTTGCTTCTCCGCAAATCTGAATGCGAACACCACCGAACATATTGCGACAACAGCGCAACCGATGACGAGGACGATGCAGAACAGGCGTATCTGCCTGAACGAGGTCTCGATATTCTTCAATGACTTGAATTCCATTTTTCTTTTCGTTGTATTGTTCATGAATGACTATATTTTCTTAAATCCGCTCTTGATGAGCCTTCCGGCACGTCCTGCCACATTTCCAGCCGTTGCTCCTGCAATGCTTCCGCCCAGTGAGCCTGCCGTGTTCACGTTCCGGTTGTAGTTGCCGATGCCGCCACCTGCCTGTATGATCCATCCCGCCACGGTCGGTATGGTGAAGTAACCGATGATTCCGATGATGAGGAAAACGATGTAAACACCGTTGCTTGCCTCAATGGAAAAGTTCGGATCGTTCTGCAATGCCTCGATGTCGTTTTGCAGCATCAGCACCTGTATCTTGGCAAGGATGGTACTGAACAAGTCCGAAACGGGTAGCCAGAGATAAATCTGTATGTACCTGCAGAACCATTGCGTCAGCGTGGACTGGAATCCGTCCCATACCGATATGGCGAAACAAAGCGGTCCGAGGATGGACAGGACAATGAGGAAGAATGTCCTCAGCACGTCTATGACCAGTGCAGCGGCTTGGAACAGCAGCTCCAGCAGTTCACGGAAGAAATCACGGATGCTCTTTTTCATGCTGTACATGCCACGCTCCACATACATTCCTGCCATTGTCACCACGTCGCCTGGTGACCAGCCGAGTTCGTCAAGCTGCTTGTCAAACTCCTCGTTGCTTACAAGGTATGCAGTTTCCGGATTGCGTTTCATCGCCTCATACTCCAGTTTGTCTTTCTGCGCCCGGTATTCATTCATGTCGAAGGTCTGTGTCTCCAACATGGAATGTGTACCTTGCACGATGGGACTCATCACGCTGTTGAGCGTACCGAGCACGATGGTCGGGAAGAACATGATGGCAAGTCCGATGGCAAACGGACGGAGCAGCGGAAATACATCTATCGGCTCTGCCCTTGACAGTGACTGCCAAACCCTCAGGGCGACATAGAACAGCGCCCCAAGTCCTGCAAGTCCCTTGGCGATGTCCGTCATGTCGGAACACAGCGGCATCATCTCGTCATACAGGGAGCGCAGTATCTGGTGAAGATTCTCGAAATCCATAGGCTACCAGTATTTCTCGTTTGACTTGCCGTAGAGTCCCATAATGCGGTCGAGGTCGTTTTTCTTCTTGGCACGCAGATAACTCACGGAAATGTTCTTGTTGGTATAATAGCTCACGAGATTGCGGTAACGCTTCATCTTCGAGTAGCAGCGTTCCACCACGTCCATTCGCTCCTTGTCCGTCATGGAAAGGGTCGTGATGTTCACCACATTCTTCAGTTCTGTCAGCACATCGTTGCTTTCCTCCAGCAGTTTGGTGTAGCCGAAGCCGATGGCGGAGAGTTCCTCCACGGAGAAATTGTCATCGTGCATCATCTTCTGGTAGTTGTTGATGTAGATGTCCGTGATGTCGCCCACCATGAGGATGGTCTGCTGCACCTTGCGTGCGTCCTTGACGAGGTTGTTCACCGACTTCAGCGCATCGTAGTACTTCTTGCCCTGCTCGTAAATCTTCACGGTCTCCTTGAGTAGGCTAAGTTCCCAACGCCTTTCCATATTGCTATGGGAGGTTTTCAGATACTCGCCCCCAAACCGGACGTACACGTTCCCGCGTATCCGGCTTTCCACTAACATTATCAGTCTAATTTGTTCCATAATGAATCATTTTATGACAGTTTTCGCAAAGAGCAAGGGTTTTCCGTCTTCTTGCAATCATCAATTTTTCCCAGTTCTCTTTCCCTGAAAGGTCTCCGAGTTTATTGATATGGTGCATTTGGATAGCTCCCGTTGCTCCGCACAATTCACATTTTCCTGCTTTTAATCGGTCTATAAGACTTGTTCGGCAGGCATACATCATAAGGTTGGGCTGCTTGTCTATTTCCGATTGTTTAGTCGGGACTTTGCGGCTGAACCCATCATGGTATAGTGTTCGTTCCTTTTCTTTGCCGTTTTTGAGCTTGAATCTGACTGTAAACAGTCCATTCTTTTTGTATTTCCTCAAAATCACAGGTACTCGTGAGCGGTACTTGTGGGCAAAGGTTTTATACATACTGTATTCGAGTATGTATTTGAACAATTGCAGCTCATAGCAGTTATTCGCAAGTGAATAGTAGTTTACAAAACCTCTTATCATGCTATTATAGCGGTCGAGGATTTCAAGGTCGTCATTGAAGACCAATACGGATTTTGATTTGGGTTTCCACTGCTCTCTGCCGTTGTGGATTTTAATCTCAATCATACGTTCTTCAAGTAACTTATTCTTGATAGTGTTTTTACCAATCATAAGTCTTACTCTCTTGTTGAAAGCCCTACGCATTACTCCGTTTATACTCCTGCGAGTGGTGTTGGATGATGTTACATCTATCTCATATCCGAGAAATTTGGCTGCCTTTGAAGTATGGGTTATGAGGGTTTTCTCCTCTGACAGTTCAAGAGCAAGTTTATCAGCAAGGAATGTTTTGACATCCTCTTTAATATGTCTTGCATCTTCTTTACTGCCGATTATCCCAATCAGAAAATCATCGGCGTATCTCACATATTTGAGACGTTTGTAACCTGCATCCATTTCGTCACTGCTTGGAATAAGCATGCTTTGGGCTTTGTTCTCTTTGTAACTCTTAATCAATTCGGCACGTTCAGCTTCATTGACCGTCTTTTTAAGCTTGTGAACAATCCAGCGTCTTTTGTACCCAAGAGAACAAGAGGCTTGATTTCGTTTTCTGTTCTTTCCCTTGTCGAAGTCTTGGATGTATTCTTTCATATACTTATCCAATTTGTCGAGGTATATGTTTGCCAACAATGGGCTTACTATTCCCCCTTGTGGAGTACCGCTATAAGTTCTATGAAATTTCCAATCTTCGATGTAACCTGCTTTCAACAGTTTGCGGATTAAGCGGATAAAACGGTCATCGGCAATACGCTCTTTCAGAATGTTAATCAATACATCATGGTTGATGTTATCGAAAAATCCTTTGATGTCGCCTTCAACAAACCATTTAGCTCCGCAAAATGTCTTTTGAATTTGAGCCAATGCAGTATGACAACTCCGATTAGGTCTGAATCCATGAGAGGTATATTCAAATTGCCCCTCATAAATTGCTTCCAAAATCATCCTCACCACTTCTTGCACTAACTTGTCATTCGCTGACGGTATTCCCAATGGACGTTTCTTTCCATTCTTTTTAGGGATATATACCCTGCGTGCAGGTTGGGGCTGATAACTTTCATCTTTCAATGAATCTATCAGCTTTTCAATACGAGGCAGGCTCATTGCATCGGTAGTCGTACCGTCAACGCCCGCTGTCATACCGCCTTTATTAGCACTAATGCGTTGATAGGCGATATAAAACATCTCCTCGTTGAACAGAATACGGTAAAGTCTTTCAAACTGGTAGTTTGACGCTTTGCTATGTTCTGCCAGACTGCTTAATACTCTTTCTGGATTTCTCATAATGTCTCTCACATTTTCCGTTTATTGTATTAAAAATGTTAGCTGCCACCCTTTGCCATGTACAAGGCTTTCCCTTGCTCGGACTACTGCGGTGGCTCCGTTGCCATGTCGGATATTCAGAGGTCTGCACCTCATAGCCTTTTGTGAGGCATTCCGATTTAGGCAATCCCCGTTTACTCAATAAGTAACTTTGCATTGATAGATTGTCGGATATGACTTCCGTCCTTTTTCGCTTACTGCGATTGTGCCGTAACAAGTTCTTGCTTCTGCTACACAACTTCCATATCAGAAGTGCTACGGTGCAACGAGTTCAGTTACCTTACGTTGCAGTTTGGTCACTTACCACTTGGACTATCATTCAAACAATTCGGTTTTTATCCTCATATCTATCATTTTCATCACGCCACTCAGTCGCAGTTTGGTAACTAACTGACTTATGACTTATCCCGACATGCTACACTCCCTGTCCAGTTTCCCTTTCAGATAAGTCGGGTGATGATAGGTTTCTCAAAGAACACTTACCTAATAGCTTGCAATAGCTACATTTACTTATTCAGCCTATACGGGCGCACAGTTGTTGAGCATGTTCTGAGCCGTCGAAGACGTGTGGACGATGTTGTTGGACGAGTTGATGATACTCTGCGCAATGTTGGTAGGATCTATGACAGACCACTGTGCGCTTGCCTTTCCTACTATCAGCAGGAACAGGCAGATTGTCATGATTACTTTTGTTCTCATTTTTACTTTTGGATTAAGTGGATAATGAATTTACTTGTTCTCTTGTTTGTCCTCTGCAAGCTGTCGGATGGCAGCTTCCATGTCGTCACCGAGTTTCTCCGCCAATGCCCTTACCTCCAGTTTCTCACTTTCCTCAGTCGTATAGGCGAGATATTCCTGCGTGGACACCTCTGTGGCATATACTGCCGACTGCGTTCCGCCAAGTCCTATCCATACTTCCTTGTAGAGACGTGACGGGTCGTTGGACTGGTTGATGGAGAGAATCTGCGACTTCTCCTTTTCCGTCAATCCGAGCAATGACTGTATCTGCTCGAACTTGTTCATGAACTTCCTCTGGTCAAGGAGTATCTTGCAGTCTGAGTTGTTGATGATACTGTCCTTCACGATAGCGGAGGATATGATGTCCTCGACTTCCTGCGTCACCACAACCGCCTCACCGAAGAACTTTCTGACCGTCTTATAGAGATACTTGATATAGGAAGCCATGTTTGCCGAAGCTATCGCTTTCCATGCTTCTTCTATCACTATCATCTTACGGATGCCTTTCAGGCGGCGCATCTTGTTGATGAACAACTCCATGATGATGATGGTCGTGACCGGGAACAGGATTGGATGGTCCTTGATGGAATCAATCTCGAAAACGATGAACCGCTTGTGCAGCAGGTCAAGCTCCTTGTCTGAGTTAAGCAGATAGTCATATTCGCCACCTTTGTAGTAAGGTTCCAGCACGTTGAGAAATCCGTCTATATCAAAATCTTTCTCACGGACTTTCTTTTCTTCCAGAACCTTGCGGTATTCCGTTCCCACAAACTCATAGAAGGTATTGAAGCATGGAACGATGTCGCTTTCCTCTTTCAGTTTACCGATGTAGAGCGACACGGCATTCGACAAGGCGACCTCTTCTGCTCGTGTGGCTGGCTCGTTGTCCTTCTTCCAAAGTGTCAGGAGCAATGTCTTGATGCTCTCTCGCTTCTCGATGTCAAAGACCTTATCCTCGGTGAAAAAGGGATTGAATGAGATGGGACTCTCATCCGTATAGGTATAGTAGATACCGTCCTTTCCGCCTGTCTTTCTGTTGATCATCTCGCAGAGTCCCTGGTAGGAGTTTCCCGTATCGACCAAGACCACATGCGTGCCTTGCTCGTAATACTGTCTGACGAGATGGTTCATGAAGAACGACTTTCCGCTTCCCGAGGGTCCGAGCACGAACTTGTTGCGATTGGTTGTCACGCCTTTTCTCATCGGCAGGTCAGAGATGTCAATGTGCAGCGGCTTTCCACTGATGCGGTCTGCCATTTTGATGCCGAACGGTGAGGGAGAATCCATATAGTTGGTTTCCTCCGTGAAGAGGCATACCGACTGCTCAACGAAGGTATGGAAACTTTCCTCTGACGGGAAATCACCCTCGTTGCCGGGTATCGCAGCCCAGAATAATGTCGGACAATCCACCGTATTGTGGCGTGGCACACATTCCATGCTTGCCAACTGACTGCCCACATCATTGCGAAGATGCTTCAACTCTTCCATATCCTCGCCCCATGCCATAACATTGAAATGGGCACGGACAGACTGCAAGCCTTGTGAGTGAGCCTCGTTCAAATACTCGTCAATCCATTCCTTGTTGATGGCGTTCTGTCGGCTGTACCTTGACAGCGAGTGCATGTTACGGGCGGTTTTCTCGAACTTCTGCAAGGTCTCGTCACTGTTGTCTATGAATACATACTGGTTATAGATATGGTTGCAGGACAACAGCAAGCCAACTGGAGCGGCAAAGGACAGACGGCAGTCACTTCGGTCAGTTGACAATCGCTCAAAGCGGTTGTCCGTAGATACTTCCGTTGGCAGGTCTTCCGTTTGTGACAAGGTATGCAGACAAAGATGTTTGTTTCCTATACGCATACCACTTGCAGACAATTCCATATCCTCCAAACATTGCACGTTCTCCGTGGAGAGCGAGAGGTACTTGCCTACAAGTCCCGTTGTCCGTTCCGTGCCTGTGATTTCCTCATCCGTCAGTCTGCGTAAGGAGATATAGCCGGAGTCGTTGATGATTCTTGCGAACTGCTCCACGGCATCGAGGAATCTTGCGACCGTTTCCTTGTCCTTGATTTCCTTGGGGATGATATGCCCACGGCACAAGGTGGAAAAATTGCTCTGGTGTGCCATGCGCTCCTTGGAGGTCTTGCTAAGGAACAGGTAACACTGGTGATGCAGGTAAGGACGCTCATTGAAGTGTCTCTCGTAGCTTCTTGACAGAAAGCTCATATCGCTTTTCAGCAAGTCCGGTTCGTAGTTCTCTTTCACGAACCAGTCCTGCTTGTGTACGATGCTGTAGTCGGGCAGCACCTTGATAGCCTTGCACCATGCGGCATGTACCGACTCATACTCCTGCGATGTTACCGTGAAGATTTCGGGGAGTGTCACCTCGTAGGCGACCGTGATGTCGCCATCCTTGGAGATGATGCAGCCTTGCTCCACGGCAAGCAGCGGAAACTTGCTCTCAAGGGTGCTTGATTTTCTGATATTTCTCATTCTTCTTTCTTTTTATGTTTGAACATTCGGTTTGTTTTCCTTCGGTTGAGGATATAGCGTGGATGGCTCTTGGCGGCAAGGAGCTTCATCAGTCCATGCTCACCATACTTGTTGTTCAGATGGAATGTTCCCCATACAAGCAATGATCCGAGCGTGAGACCCAAGCCGATGCAGACCAGTTGGTCCGCACCTGCCATATAGAGGACTACCACAAGGAAGAAGACGACAAGCAGTCCACCTGCGAAGATGAAGAGGTACTGTGCCTTCAGTCCCTTGAACTCAACCGAATGACCGATGCCCTTGTTGATTGGGTAGTCAGCCATAAGTCTTATACCTTATTATATTATAGGAAGAACGAGCGGAGGATGGTTGCACTCACGATGAGGAAGATGCAGGCTCCGAACCAGCTTGCGGCAGTCTTGCTCGTGTCGGGGTCGCCTGACGAGAACTTGCCATACACCTTGATGCCTCCGATGAGACCCACCACGGCACCGATGGCGTAGATGAGCTTCGTGCCCGGGTCGAAGTAGGAGGTCACCATACTTGTTGCCTCGTTGATACCTGCAAGTCCGTTGCCTTGCGCAAATGTCTGTGATACGGCTGCGACAATCATCGCAGCAAAAAGAATGATTCTGTTTTTCTTGTTCATAAATCGTTTTTTTTCTGTGCCTTGGGGATTGGATGGTCCCGACTGGCGGTTGATACTTTTGTTTACTCATGCGGCATGATGCCGACTTGTGGATTCAGTGGCGAGCTGAGATTTTAGCCGTAGTCTTTCTTTTTCATTGGTGTACTTTAAAATTATTGTTAGAGGCGATATGCCTTGAGTCCTTCATCAAATGCAGCCTTGATTTCGGCAGCATGGATAGCAAAATGCTCGTTGATGATGTTGTCTATGAAACTTGCTACAGTAGCCTGTCCTTTACCAACCACATTCACAAACTTCATAATGCGCTCATGTGTCTCTTCTTTGATGCAGACTTGCTTACCGTTTCTTGCAGTAAAGTCGGCTTTGGACATAAACTTGTCTATATACCCAACTCTTTTTTCTGCTTGGGACGACACGGTTACATTCACTGTGGACTGAATACTGATGTATTCCTTTGTCGCACCATTCTTTCTTTTTCTGTTTCTTTCCATTGTTCTCTAAATTTTATTGTTATACAAAATCAAGGATATTGAAGTCCTCTATGCTATCTGGCACTTTAAACTCCTTCTTTGGCTTGGACGTTTGTTCTATCTTATGTCCTTGCAGGTAAAAGGTGACGAAATCATGAATGTTTTTCTTGCACTCCTTGCTGTTCTCCATGAATTTCTCATAGAATTGGTTACCATCCATCTCGTGGAAGACCTTTCCTGCATGTCTTTTCTCCTTGTCCGTAGCTTTTGAAGCCTTGACCGTTTTTACGGCTGTGTCAATGTCTTCAAAACTTGACCCTTTGGCTTGCGGCACATCGGCATCACCCTCATCGTCAGAATATTTCACATCAACGTCCTCTATGCGAACATTCGTAAACACATCGTCAAGCTGTTCATCAGGAATCCTTGCCGTGTTCTTTGGTGGATCCTCGAATGTCACGTCATTCTCTGATACAGGCTCTGATTCAGTTTGCTTCTGTTCTGTTTCTTCTTTCTTTCGCAACTGAGACACCTTGAAAAGGCTTTTGCCAACAAGCGCCATAGGGTCGATGGGTGGCTTTTCCTCTTCTTCCTTATTGTTCGCAACTTCAAGGAGCAACTTGTTGTAAAAATAGATAGTCCAGACATTGAATGCAACCAAAACTATCATGAATATACTTTCCATTGTCATGCTTATTCCTTTTTATGTGTCATACATTCCAGTCATCTATCTCTTTTCTCAGCAAGACGTTGATTTCTTCCTGGTTCTCTTCAAGATGTCTCTCAAGAATAAGGTCGATATAACCACCAACTGTCAACTCATGCTTTGCGAGCACACTGACAATCCTCGAAATTCTCTTGTGTATCTCACGACTGATATAAACGCATTGACGAGTCTTTATCTCGTTTCGTTTGAGAAATGCAGCATCATAACTTTCAGAGGAAACCTTGGATGGCTTGCGTGGGGCTGCAGGCTTATCCATCTGTGAACGTGGATTTTTCTTTTCATCCTCTTCTTTCTCTTCGGTATCCCTCACTTGGTTTTGAGAGGCTCCATTAAGGATGGATGCCGTTGTCGTGCCTATCTTGCTCTTGCCAACAGAGGCAATGAGCAGACTTTCATCTATTGCATCGGTGTTAATTTTTCTGCTTACCATAGGCATTATGTTTTTATAATTTCACAAATTTCGTCAGACAATTCCTTGATGCCACTCCCTCGCAACAGATTCGGGTCTGCGGGGAAGATGGTGGAACGGAACACAGCCTTTCGATTCTCCGACAGTTCTCTTCTGAAACGCTTGCTGTCTGGAAGTCGTGTGTTGAGAAGTGAATAGCCGAGAGAAGCAAACATTCCTTCATACACTTCATATAAATTCGTGCGTTCTCGTTTGTCAACCATCGTCCAGAAGAATGCAAGTTCCTTGGTGACAGACAAGCCCGGAGTCACGAGGTTGTCGTAGAACAACTGGACAAAACTCAATGCGCTTTCTATCACAAAGCGGTCAGCGCTGACAGGAACAAAGATGTAATCCATCTGTGACAAGGTCTTCATGACACCTTCGCTTTTGATTGTTCCCGGCATGTCAAAGAAAATAAAGTCGGGTTCAACCTCAGATTCCTCCAACACTTTCTCTGCGTCATCAAGTGCGTTGAGTGCATTGCTTCTCGTAACACTGTAGGATTTCTTGCCCAACTTCTTGAAATGCTCACAGGCTTGTGCCTTGAAATAAACGCTGTCCTTGATGAGTTCCATTTCCTCATCACGCAGGTCTGCGATATTGTGCTGTGGTTCGTCACAGTCAATGACTGCTACATTGAAACCTTTAACATTGTGAATGTAGTTGGCTACAAGAGCCGTGATGGTGGATTTTCCGATTCCACCTTTCTGTGTTGCAAAAGCTACAAATCTTGTTTTACTCATATCTTTAACTTTTTAATTTGTTGATAACTCACTTCCATGATTTTCTGCCAATTTAATGATATGAACACATAAGTGTCCATGTCTATAAGTCATTGCTCCATTATGGAGACCTTGAACCATTGCAGTGCTTCATCATTTCCATACGACAGTACGACAGTGAATCATTAAGTCTGTACGTCAGTAGCGCATCATTGATGCAAGGCGATACTGCAATAATGACAGGTTTATTCATTTCTACAAATGCTTGTTTCATCATATTTTCAAATCATTAGTTCGATGTTTACGGCTGCAAAGTAACAACGCTTTTTCCGAAAAACAATGGTTTTCAAATCCTGTGGCAGCATGTTGCCGATAGTTGCAGTGGTTGTCTGGGGTGCATCTGTTCCAAGGGTGCTATTTTAGCCGTAATTTTGCACCCGAAAGGCAAAGCGATGGATAGCGCATCCATATCGTTCCGAGAAGAACAAGGCTTGATGCTCCGCAAAGGACAGGATTTCCCGAACAGCTTCCATTCGGGATGGGGACAGCTTCTTACGAAGGCTAACTTCAATCCACCCTAAGCGGATTTTTATGTCCTCAAAGACATAGCAAGGTATGTTTTGAGTTACTCAAAACCTTTGGAGTTACTCTCCAAAGACCTTGCCCTGCCGGGTTGGTAGCCTCTCCGAAGTCGGGCTCCCCATGTTCCAATCTGACGATAGTTTGTGCAATTCCATTATTGCCGCATGTACCACTTAATCCATTTTATATGAACACAGAAAGAAAACGAGGGGGACGAATCCCCAAGCTGAACCCGAAGTCGCACCATGTGATGCTTCGGTTCGACGATGACGAATGGATGAAATTCCTCGTCATGTATGAGCAGACTGATGTGAAGGCGAAGGCTGTTTTTGCCAAGGCACGCATCTTCGGCGAGCCGTTCAAGGTGCTGCGCGAGGACAAGACACTGGTGGAATACTACACCAAGCTTTCTTCTTTTCACTCGCAGTACCGAATGATTGGCAACAACTACAACCAGGTTGTCAAGGAACTCCGTTGTCATTTCTCAGAGAAAAAGGCGATGGCTTTGCTCTATAAGCTGGAGAACTGCACCAGGGAACTGGTCTCTCTTACCCGTGAGATTGTTGAACTAACCCGTAAGTTTGAGGAAAGATGGTCGCAAAGATAAGTTTCGGAAGTTCATTGTATGGTGCACTGGCATACAATGGTGAGAAGATTAACAAGGAAGAAGGAAAACTCTTGGCTACAAACAAGATCTTTGATGATTGTTCTGGAAAGACGAGCATAGCCAATGCCTTGCGTGATTTCCAGCGATACCTTTCTCCGCACATCAGAACAGAGAAGCCTGTAGTGCATATATCCTTGAATCCGCATCCTGATGATGTGCTGACGGATATGGAGATGGAGAATATTGCCCGTGAATACTTGGAGCGCATGGGATATGGCAACCAGCCATACATGGTCTACAAGCATGAGGACATTGACCGTCACCACATGCACATCGTAACCATCCGGGTGGATGAAAACGGCAAGTGCTTGGATAGCCGATACAACTACCATAAGAGCAAGGCTATCACCCGTGACTTGGAGGAGAAGTACAATCTCCACAAGGCAGACCGCAAGCAACGCCAGGCAGACAATCCACTTCGTAAGGTGGATGTAAGCCAAGGCAATGTGAAGAAGCAGGTTGCCAACACAGTAAAATCTCTCTGCGCTACCTACAGGTTCCAGTCATTGGGCGAGTACCGTGCACTTCTTTCCTTATATAATATATCCTTGGAGGAAGTCAGAGGCGAAGTTGGCGGTCGTGAGTATCATGGTTTTGTCTATTCTGCCACGGACGGACAGGGCAATAAGGTTGGAAATCCTTTCAAGGCTTCCAAGATTGATAAATCTGTCGGTATAGAGGCGATAGAAAAGCGGTTCGCTTATTCTACCAAGAAGTTCAAGGAGGACAAGAAACTCTCCGAGATGACCCGTCATAGCGTGGAAGCTGTCTTGAAGCAGACGTATCATAAGGATAAGTTCGTTGAGTTGCTGAAAGCAAAGGGCATTGATGTTGTTTTCCGCCATACAGCTGACGGCCGTATCTACGGAGCAACATTCATTGATCACCGCACCAAAAGCGTTTTCAATGGTTCAAGGCTTGGAAAGAATCTTTCTGCCAATGCCCTGCAGGAGCACTTCACCTTGCCTTACGAGAATGAGCAGCCGATACCACTTACCATCCCGAAGGAAGATGGCACAATGCCGGAACTGGAATATCATGGTTCTGGCTTGTTCGATGAGTACGGCAGCGGTCTTGGACTTATGGCAGGGAATGGTTCTTCCAACGAGGCACAGGAAGCAGCATTTGATAGAGAGTTACGCAGAAAGAAAAAGAAACGAAAAGGGAGAAACCTTTAATCGTATTATCAAGGTATAACTTCAAAACAGAAAAACAATGGCACAAGAAGACGATTTGAGAGCATTGGGGAAAATTATGGATTTTCTCCGTGCCGTGAGTATAATTCTCGCTATTATGAATGTATATTGGTATTGCTACGAGGCAATGCACATGTGGGGAGTGACAATCGGGGTTGTTGACAGAATCCTGATCAACTTCAACCGTACAGGCGGTTTATTCCATTCCATCCTCTATACCAAGCTGTTTTCGCTTCTGCTCCTGGCACTCTCATGTCTGGGAACCAAGGGCGTAAAGGCAGAAAAGATGAGTTGGAACAGGATTTCTACAGTTCTTGTCGTGGGCTTCTGCCTATTCTTCCTCAACTGGTGGATATTATTGTTGCCTATATCTCATTTGGGCAATGCCACGCTGTACATCTTTACAATGACAGCAGGTTATATCTGCCTGTTGATGGGAGGACTCTGGATGAGCAGACTCTTGAAATACAACCTCATGGAGGATGTGTTCAATAATGAGAATGAGAGTTTCATGCAGGAAACCAAACTCATGGAGAACGAGTATTCCGTCAATCTGCCAACACGATTCTATTACAAGAAGAAATGGCAGAGAGGATGGATCAACGTGGTCAATCCGTTCCGAGCGACCATCGTGTTAGGTACACCGGGTAGTGGTAAGTCCTTTGCTGTAGTGAACAACTACATCAAACAGCAGATAGAGAAGGGGTATTCAATGTATATCTATGATTTCAAGTTTCCCGACCTTTCGACGATTGCCTACAACCACATGATGAACCATCAGAATGGATATAAGGTCAAGCCCCAGTTCTATGTCATCAACTTTGATGATCCTCGCAGAAGTCATCGCTGCAATCCTATTCACCCAGATTTTATGAGTGACATTTCCGATGCTTATGAGAGTGCATACACCATCATGCTCAATCTCAACAAGACGTGGGTACAGAAGCAGGGCGACTTCTTCGTGGAGAGTCCGATTATTCTGTTTGCTGCCATCATCTGGTACCTAAGAATCTACAAGGACGGAAAGTATTGCACCTTTCCTCATGCCATCGAACTGCTCAACCGCAGATACGAAGATGTCTTTCCGATACTAACGAGCTATCCCGAACTTGAAAATTATTTATCTCCGTTCATGGATGCCTGGCAAGGTGGGGCGATGGAGCAGTTGGCGGGGCAGATTGCAAGCGCAAAGATTCCGTTGTCACGAATGATTTCACCACAACTCTACTGGGTGATGTCCGCAAGCGAGTTTACACTCGACATCAACAATCCCAATGAACCTAAGATTCTGTGTGTCGGAAATAATCCTGACCGACAGAATATTTATGGTGCCGCACTCGGTTTGTACAACAGCCGCATCGTGAAACTCATCAACAAGAAGGGACAACTCAAATCATCCGTTATCATTGACGAGTTACCAACTATCTATTTCAAAGGCTTGGATAATCTGATTGCTACGGCACGAAGCAACAAGGTGGCGGTGTGTTTAGGCTTCCAAGACTTCTCGCAGTTGGTTCGCGATTATGGAGACAAGGAGGCAAAGGTGGTTATCAATACCGTTGGTAATATCTTCAGCGGACAGGTCGTTGGCGAGACCGCCAAGACTTTATCCGAGCGTTTCGGCAAGGTGCTCCAAAAGCGTCAGTCCATTTCCATCAACCGACAGGATGTCTCTACGTCCATCAATACCCAAATGGACAGTCTCATTCCGCCAAGCAAGATTAGTGGTCTTACCCAAGGTATGTTTGTCGGCTCTGTTTCCGACAACTTCACCGAGCGCATAGAGCAGAAGATCTTCCATGCCGAGATTGTCGTTGACACCGACAAGGTAAAGCGAGAGGAAAGCCATTATCAGCCTATCCCCATCATCAACGACTTCAAGGATGCGGATGGCAACGACTGCATGAAGCAAGCCATTCAGGACAACTACAACCAAATCAAGGAAGATGTCAAGCTGATTGTCAAGGACGAGCTGGAGCGCATCACTGGTGACGAGAGCTTAAAGCATCTCATACAGAAATAAACAATAAGGCGAGTAACTTTTAGGAATTGTCCTTTTCAGTTACTCGCCCCTGCATACATATATGGGATTTATCGTTTTTTATCGTCTCATTCTTTCCAATTCATCATCCTTTCGCATTTTGTCGTTCAACTTCTCCTGCATTCTGTCAAGGAAGTAAGTACGGCTATGGTTCTTGCGTCTTCTGATGTCGGTATAGAAACGATAGCAGTCCTTGGCTTTGATACCAAAGAACTGGTACATGGCTTGCGCCAAGTCCTTGAACTTCACATCGCCATCGTTCACGCTTCCCATTACGCAGATGCCATATACCATTTCTACAAGGTCAACGGCATTGCCAGTCCATTTTACTAATGGCTTTGATTCTGATGATACTGGCGGAGAGGCTTCTGAAGTGGATGTGGTCACATGAAGATGATATGTTGCTGCCACATGCTCTTGCATCCTTCGGACAAATGCAATAGCCTTGCGCACATACAAGCCTACGGTTCCCAAACAATCCTTTATATGGGGCATTGACAGATGAAAGTCAAGCTCGGTCTCTGCGTATGACAGTGCAAAGACCGCTTGCTTCACGTTGGTGCTGCATAAATCAACCACAACCTTGATAAACTCACGGTATGAGTTCTCCAAAGCGTTACCACCTTTGTTCTTATGACCTGCATTCAGCAAGTTGAAAAAATCAGTCTCTATCAATATGTTGTATTCCATGTTGCTGTCTCTTTT
Organism: Segatella copri; assembly: GCF_949820605.1. Taxonomy (NCBI): domain Bacteria; kingdom Pseudomonadati; phylum Bacteroidota; class Bacteroidia; order Bacteroidales; family Prevotellaceae; genus Segatella; species Segatella copri. The sequence continues at coordinate 31,608 of NZ_CATKVU010000008.1, read as the reverse complement.
ATGGGTTTGTACTAATTTGATGTTTCTGTGCGCACACCATTTATTAGTCCAACACCTATGCCATTCCAAGACAGACTAAACAATAGGATGATGATATTTCCTGATAATCAGCAACTTTATCAAGAGAATAAGATTTTCACAAGGAAATTGCAAGCAGAAATAGTGTAAGGAAAACCGGACACTCGTCCAATCTTCCTTACACGGTTCTTATACCGTTACAACTTGTTAGTTGGAATACCATACTCTTTCATACGGGCATAGAATGTAGTATGGCTCATTTCCAACATTTTTGCCGCATCACGCTTGATGCCATTGCATTGCTTCAAAGCCCACAAGATACGCTCTCGATTGATCTTGCGTTCTTGTTCATCAAAGTCCAAAGCCTCTTCTGTCAATGCCGATTGTGACAACTGCAAGTCCTCGACATCTATTATCTCATTCTCGCATAACAGCATAGCTCGCATGATACATGATTTCAACTCACGCACATTGCCTGGCCATGTATGGCTTACAAGTGCCCTTTGCGCTTCCTTACTGATACATTTTATTTCTTTGTCCGTATGCCTATCATATAGTTTCAGGAAGAAGTTAGCTAATGGCATAATATCTTCCTTGCAATCTCGCAACCGTGGAATCTCAATAACCGCTTCGTGAAGTCGATAATACAGAGTCGCTTCTGAATCGTCCTTCCCGAACTGCCTCTTGCAGGTTTTCGTTGGTGGCGGCAATAATGCGCACATCAGCCACTTTATCTTTTGTAGCTCCCAATGGTCGGTAGCTCTTGGATTGCAACACACGCAGCAACATCGCCTGTACGTCTTTCGGCAGGTTGCCTATCTCGTCCAAGAACAGCGTACCTCCAGCAGCCAATTCAAAGTAACCTTTTCTTGCTGCGTCTGCACTTGTGAATGCTCCTTTCTCATGTCCGAAGAGAGCGGAAACGGCAAGTTCCGCAGAAAGCGTACCGCAATCTACTACTTCAAAAGGCTTGTCGGCTCTTTTGCTTTGCAGATGTATCTTTTCCGCTATATGTTCTTTGCCTGTTCCGTTGTCTCCCAATATCATAACAGCCATGTCGCTTTTGGCAAACAATTCTGCCATTTTGTATATACGGCGAAACTTCTCACTTTTGCGGTAAACAATCTTGTTATTCAACTCTACGAGTCGTTTCTGCTTGTCTATGATTTCTTCCAAACGTTCATAAACTACATCAAGCAACAATTTCTTCGGTATATAGTCTTCTGCTCCCAATTTCATAGTCCTCACGGCACTCATGCTTTCATCGTAAGATGTCATGATGATAAATGGATTCTGGTAGCCGTTACTACGCATCCATTCCAACAGGTCGATGCCGTTATCATTCCCCAAGCGCATATCCGAAATGACAACATCCCATTCAGAGGATTCCCTCACAGCTTTCAGACCATCTCTGTAATTGTAGCATAAGATTATTTCCCAGCCCTTTGCCTCCAACTTCTTGCCCAACATATTGCAAAATGTCGGGCTGTCTTCAATGATTATTACTTTCTTCATGCTGTTACCTCCTCAATTTTCTTTTGTGCGGCTTTGATGATTTCCTCACCATGTGCGAAAACATCCTCAACCGCTTGATTGATAACGTCGTCTGATGATGTAGAATCTTCTATCAGGTCAAAAAGATAGTTCAAAGACTCGTCAGATTGTGCCATCATCCACGAGCTTCTTGCGTGGTGAATGGCATCGGACATTTTCTTGCGGTTCTCCTCTCTGGGCTGCATTACGGATACTGCCCAATGTGTCAGTCATTTCCTTTACGAAATTCTCCAAAGTCTCTTTTTCATTGCCGTAGGTCAGCAACATAGAGAAGTCTATTTGTTTTTCTGCTATCTTGCCATTCACACACTTTCTTGCAGTGTTTATCAAATCCTTGTCAGACATCGGCTTGAACAGACAAGCGACAAATCCTGCGTCAAGCAGTTCTTGCTCACTCACATTTGGTGCTGCTGTCATAACAACAACAGGAATAGTCTTAGAGTTACGCACGTTCACCATACGCATCATTTCCAGAATCTCGATACCATTCACTTCAGCCATCTTCAAATCCGTTATCAGCAGATCATAAGATTTTTTGCGCATCATATCCAACAAGTCCGTGGCATTATTACAAGTGTCACATACGATGCCGTTCGATGCAAACGCCTCACGGATGGTACTCAGTTGCACATGGCTATCATCAATGGCAATGACAGTAAACGAATCTTGTCGTTTCGTTCTATACAGGATTGGTTCCACATTCTGCTTTTCGGCTGCAGCCATAGGAAGACTAATGGTAAAGATACTTCCAAGCCCTTGGTGACTGGACACATCGATTTTTCCTTTCATCAGTGAAACGAGGTTCTTGACAATAGAAAGCCCCAAGCCAAATCCCGGTTGGGTGACCGCATTTCCCAATCTTGCAAATTCCTTGAAGATTTGTTTTTGTTGCTTGTCATCCAATCCTGTTCCCGTATCCTTAACCTTTAGCATGAACACACCATCTTTATAGGTTGTGGACAATACTATCTCACCCTTTTCCGTATATTTGATGGCATTGGAAAGCAGATTGCGTCCTATTGTAAGCACCTTTTCCTTATCTCCATTGACAACACCATCTGCCTTATTGCTGACGCTCAATTCCAGTTGCTTCTTCGCTGCAAAGGGCTCATACTCTATCTTTAATTGCTCGGCAATGTCCATCATACGGAAAGGGCGTTCCTTGACGGTCGCCTTTCCATTCGCTAATTTGGAGTAAACCAGGAAACTGTCAATCATAGAAGTCAAGCCTTTCGATGTGTCAACAATCAAGTCGGCATATCGTTTGCTTTCATCCGTAGCATCATCAAGTCCGCTAATCTTGCGAGCATAATCCTTGATGGCAGACAAGGGACTGCGCATCTCATGCGTTACTGTCAGCATCACCTTTCTTGTTTCTTCCTTGCTCTTACGTGTCTTGAATGCGAATCGCCATACCAATAGGAATAATACGAAAAATACCAATATCAACAATCCTATCATCCCTATATAATAATAGGTATAATTGCCTTCCAAGTCTGCGATTTGTCGCTCACGAACTTTTATGCCATTATCCACATTCTCATCAGCTAAGCTGATTACTCTTTGCAACTGCTTATTGATACCTTCATTTCTGTTTCCAAGACTATCCAATATCTCCACTACCTTACGGCTTTGCTGGTGATGTTTAGCAACAACCGTTTGGTTTAGGTTGGTGAGCATCTTTTCTGTTTGGGTTAAACGGCTGCCTGTTGTTACTGCATTTTCTTTCTTGCCGAACAATCTGCTGAAGAAACCGCGCTTCTTTGGCTTTGCCTGCTGTGGCATAGCTGAAAGTCTTTTGCTTTCAGTTTTATTCTGCTCTACAATTCTTGGAACTTCTGCGGTCAGCTTTTCTTGAGTGGCATTCAGATCCTGCATGGCATCCTTTATATCCAGAAGGAGCTGTTCCTTTTCTGCAAGAAGACGGCAGATCGTATCAGAATCTTCTTTCGGACAGATACCTGCGATGCCTTCAAGCATACTGTCCACTTCCAATCGAAGCGAATGATACTCATTTACATCTGTTGAGTCCCAATCCGCAACCATTTCACCAAGCAGTGACAATTCCGTTATGTGCAAGTTTAAGTCATGCACATTCTTTCGCCACTGATGCAGTTCTGCATTTCTACACTCAATCTCCTTTCTGTCGCGCCATTCAAATAGGCCGATTACAATGGTACATCCTACGATGATGATGGCAGTCATGATGCCTAAAGCCATCCATCTACAGATATGCCCGGTCTGTTCTTTGCGTTCCATGTTGTTTACTTTTTACGTTTCTATTACTTCATTATTGCTTTGCACTAACATTTTAATCGGCAAAGATAATGGCAGGAAGTATCAAAGACGAATATTTATATATATTATAACAACTTTTATGTAAATTCTTGGTAAAAACAGTATATCGTCAGAAAAAGAGCCATTATTGAATAATAACCATTGGCAAGAAAGCCAAAAGCTGACAGAGTGTAGATTGTGAGACTTAATCGAAAAAGGATGGCAAGAGTTTCAATCCTACCATCCTTTTGAATCTTATTGAAAAGTCTTTTGCGTTGTCAGCTTTATCAATGAGTAAATGAGAGAGTCGTTTACCTAACTCTTACACCTTTACCATTCAGAACTTCACTTCTAACATCATCAGTTTTTCATAAATACAAGTCGTAGCCAATGGCTGTAATATCGCAATATCTTGGAGGAGAGATGATGTTGCTTCGTCAATCCAGTGATCCATCTCAATAAATTGCTTACCACCTTTTGTCTTCAACAAGAAGGAAGAGTCTCTTTTTCTAAATTTATATTCGGAAAAAAGTTAACAGCAAAAAAGTATGACTTATCACCATAGCTATCCGTGCCTTTTTTGGGGGGCACGGACAGCTATGCTATGGCATTCGCTGAATAGTTACCTGTTTGACATGTAGACTATGTTGTAAATATTCAAGCTTTACTTTAGAAAATGAATTTATGATAGCGGATTCGGAAAATTTTACATTCTTTCTTTGTCCTCTTCATTAGAAAATTCCTTATTATGCCGAATTGCGCGTTTTGCGCCTACTGAGAAATTAAACGTTACACTGACAAAAAACTTTCGTGAAAGAAAATCAAATTCTGAATGATGCTCAAAATCGCCATTTCTAAAGATTTGCTTGTTCTTTCCCCTACAGTTAAGCAAGTCTTTTACGCCAAAATTAACATTCACCCTATTCTTACAGCAATTGTAATCGCCCTCAACATCAACACCGATGTAATCTGTCTTCTGGATAAGGAAGAGTTGCTTGTAATGTCTGACATAACGTAGGTTTGACATCGCTGTAAGTTGTTTTGACAACCTGATGCGATTATAACTGGACAGAACTACACCAAAGTCGTTGACACAATTGGCACTATTCTGGTACCAACTCTGACTTAACTCTACATTGTTTCTGCAATTCCAAATTCCCCATGTAAAAGGTATGCCCATGTACAGCGTCAACCTCTTCGTTGTGCCGTTGTTCCTTAACATGTAGCGAGTTTGATATTCTCCAATCTGTTCATATATCTCATTGATTTTCCTGTCGATGAAGAGAGCAGACAAAGAGAATATATATTTAGATTTCAGCATGAATTGTAAGCCTGCGTTGTATAGCAACTCACCTTTTAAATCAGGATTACCTTCTTTGTAAGAGGTCTCTGACAGATGAAAAACGAACGGATTCACCATTTGATACAACGGACGATTGATTGATTGTGTATAACTCAGCGATAAAGAATTGCCTTCTCCCATTTCTCTGCTCACAAAGAAAGAAGGGAAGAGAATGTTATCATTTCTTTTGGTATACAATTGATTCTTCACACGTTGCCTTGTTTCCCATTCTGTGTATTCATTACGCAATCCCACTTGAACTTCCCATAACTGTGATGTATACTTATACATTCCGTATACAGCTAATCGTTTTTCAAAATATTTGAAATCGTCTCTTTGATCTATATCTTCAGACAACACTCCTGCCAAGGTCGTGTTTCCAAGATTCAATCTGCTATTGTATCCGATGTCAGCATAGACATACTTGGCACCGAAGGCAAACTGATGAAGTTTTAAAGACTTGGTGAAACCTACCTGTGCGCTATAAATATCCATACTCTCTAAAGAGGGTTGCGACTTGGAAATGATGCTGTCCGAGCCAATGCCTAAAGTATATAGGTTCTCATATTCATACAAATCATGCTCTCTTTTCCCTGCATAATCAGCTATAACGTTCAACTTGCTACCCAATGAGTCTACAGCCCATTCGTAGTTTAAGGTAACGTTGTTGGCGTTGTCCTTTAATGAGTATGGGGCAAAGGTCTTTATATTTGTTGGATAATTGTTCTTGTCCGTAATCGTAGAATTTAACCAACAAGCATTGGAGTAGTCTTTTGAGTAGCTTCCCGACCACTCGACACCCAAATATTGTTTGTGAGAGATATTGAAGTCAAGACCAAACTTTGGCATATAGTAATGCCCTTTATCATTGCTTCTCGAATTGCTGCCAACAGTTAGGTCTCGTCCATAGTCATTTTCATAAGTTACACTTTTACTTTCCGAATGTCCAAAAGTCATATTGGAATAAAGGGCGAGCTTACCCCATGAATACGTCAATCCAGTAAATTCAGAGTATGAATTTCTGCTTTTCCGCTCATAATCGCTGCCCACATAACCAGAAAGTCCATATTCATGCTTCTTCTGTCTATTGACAACAAGAATTGCAGTACCACCTTCTGCATCATACTCAGCCGTTGCTCGAGGTAATATTTCCAAACTCTTGATGTCATTTCCATGCAAAGAAGACAGGTATCTTTTCAGTTGAACACCACTCAGGTTCACCACTTTTCCGTTTTCATATATTTTTACGCCATTTCCCATGACGCTGATGCCTCCCTCACCATCATAATCGACATCAGGAATCAAGTCCAAAATACTAGAAAGAGAACGTGACTTCAGTAATTTATTATGTTCTACACTTACTATCATCCTGTCGGCTTTATGCTGAACCAAAGTTCTTTCTGCCATGACGGTTACATCGGAAAGTTTGATAGTGTCCTGCATTGAGGCATGTTTACCTTGCGCAAAGCTCATTAACGTGCTTTGCACAAGGTAAAAACAAAGAATATACAAATACTTTTTCATAGGCATTTAGGGCAATTAACATCTGGATAATCCCAATGTTTTTCACCATATTTTCTTACAATATCCCTATAACATACTTGTTTCGGAATTCTACATATTTCGTAATCTTTACAAGTCTTGCATGGACTTTTTTCAGAAATGTCAGATTGTTTTAGATAACCTTAATTCCGCAACACTATATTTAACATTATTTATAAGTGCCTGTGCAACAAAAAGTTACCCAGGATTTTGCCATGTCAGAATTTTCACTTACCTTAGTGTTGCGAAAAGAAGACAAGCAAAACTCTAATATGACATGGCAAAGATACAAATAAAATCTGAGAAACTCACTCCTTTTGGGGGAATTTTTTCGATTATGGAGCAATTTGATGCTCTTTTAGCTCAAACCATAGATTCCACCTTGGGATTGAGATGCACTATGTTTGGTTATCAATATAGCGAGATTCTACGCTCTCTGATGTGCGTATATCTTTGTGGTGGCTCATGTATTGAGGATGTTACAACTCACCTGATGAAACATTTGTCTCTTCATCCAACTCTTCGCACTTGCAGCGCAGACACCATATTACGTGCTATCGAAGAACTGACTTTTAAGAGCATCACCTATAAGTCTGCTTCTGGCAAATCCTATGATTTCAATACTGCAGACAAGATGAACTGCTTACTGGTCAATGCCCTGCTTGCTACTGGTCAATTGAAATCCGGTCAAGAGTATGATTTTGACTTTGACCATCAGTTCATTGAAACAGAGAAGTATGATGCAAAACCAACCTACAAGAAGTTCTTGGGCTATAGTCCAGGCGTAGCTGTCATTAACGACATGATTGTTGGTATTGAAAATAGAGACGGCAACACAAACGTACGCTTCAACCAAAAAGAAACTTTGGAAAGAATCTTCAAGCGATTGGAGGCTTCGGAAATATATATTTCTCGTGCCCGCATGGATTGCGGCTCATGTTCGGAGGAAATCGTAGATATGGTAGAGGCTCATTGCAGGCATTTTTATATTCGTGCCAACAGATGCTCTTCTTTCTACGATTCCATGTTTGCCTTAACTGGATGGAAAACTGTTGAAATCAACGGTATTGAGTTTGAGTTGAATTCTATCCTTGTTGAGAAATGGAAAGGAAAACCGTATCGTCTTGTCATACAGAGACAAAGGCGAATAGATGGAGACCTTGACATTTGGGAAGGCGAATATACCTACAGATGTATACTGACTAACGATTACAAGTCGAGTGCAAGAGACATCGTGGAATTCTACAATCTTCGTGGTGGCAAGGAACGCATCTTCGATGACATGAACAATGGCTTTGGCTGGAATCGATTGCCAAAATCGTTCATGGCACAGAATACTGTATTCCTGCTTATGACAGCTCTCATCAGAAACTTCTACAAAGCTATTATGCAGAGATTGAAAACCCATGAATTTGGATTGCGTGCCACCAGCAGAATCAAGACCTTTGTTTTCAAGTTCATCTCTGTTCCTGCGAAATGGATTAAGACATCACGTAGGCATGTATTGAACATTTACTCAGACAACAATGCTTATGCCAACCTGTTCAAGACAGACTTTGGTTAAAGACCATGCTTTTCTGGTTAAACCAGCGTATTACCTCAAGTCGCTTTATGGGGTAAGGGGATTTTGTGTCTGCGACATTTCTGTTGTGCAAGAAATATGTACAATAAAATGAATTTTGTCGCTTTGCAAGCAAAATCCCACTAAACCCTATAGGTTGCGGATTTGAGGGTTAATAGATTGTTGTTCATCCATTAACCGGACTATCTGGAACATCTGTCGTTCCTTATCCTCTAAAAGACTGCGCACACTATCGATACGCTCTGCTGGATAGGTGACCTTGAAACGGCAGAGCATACTGTCCATTGCCATACGCCGTGCATGGTAATGCTCGATATCTTTATCGTTCCATTCCAGTATTGTTTCACCCAATAGAGAAAATTTTATCATTTGAATATTGATATTGTTTATCTCTTTTCGGAACTCGTCTATTTTTTTATTGTCAAGTTCTAATGCTTCTATCTCCTGCCATTCATAGAAGCTATTATATGCTATACATCCGATAAGAACGGAGATAAGTATATACCCCAACCGTATTGTCTTATAGAAATTCCTGGATCGTTCCATTATTTTGATGATACTGATTTTTCAAACATGAATAAAAGTTTATCCTTTTCTTCCATACGGGTATTATCAGAATAACCGTCTTTTGTTATTTGATACCCACATGGCTTAACCATAAAAATGCCTAAGCCCTTAGTGTACGAACTTACTTCTGAGGCATAGTCTTTACTTGTATTTAATGGAACTTTCCCTTTAATCAATGGTTCGTTAAAATTTGAGATAACGGCTAAGCGGCTTTACGCTGCCAGCCAAAGAGTTCTTTGATAGTATGACTAATTAACTTTCGGTTCGGTTTACTCTGACACTTGTCGAAAATTAGTTTAGCGATGTATGTGCTTGCCATGATTTCCTTGAAAGAAGCCATGGAATACGGCACTCCATTTTCCTTCATCATCACTTTCGCAACATTCTGTGATGCGAATGATGCATTATAGGAAAAGTCCAACTGGTTCTTGTGTCTTGCTTGGCAATGCGTAAGACCAGTATATTGCTTTGCATCGCGAAAACAAAACTCTATTTGGAATCTTGAGCGGTATGTGCGCAACACTTCCTCACCCGACATGGATGTCTTTGTTGAGAAGAAAAGCTTGTGTTTTCCGTTCGGCATAACCCAAATGACAAGACGCACTTTCTGCTTCAATGCCTTTGAATAGGCTATGAGTGTGTAGGCTGTGCCTTCAAGTCCTTCAATATGCAACTCTGCCATACGTGTGAGGTCAAGTTTCTTGTAGTTGATTTTTCCGTCAAGTGTCTTGGGACGTCCAGGCTTATTGGAACGAGGTCCCGTATACACATAATATAGGCTCGCAGTATCCCTGAAGCGGCTGACAAGATGGAAACCGCACTCTTTGATTCCGTCCACAAACGGACGGATAGAGAAGAAAGCGTCAGCGACAACAATATCGGTGACCTTCAACAAATCCTTCTTATAACGCTTGATGACCGCTATGTAATGTTGCACGAGAGTCATGTTACGCATTTTCAATTCTCCAGTAGATGGAGTCTGATGGGCGCGCAGCATCATGCAACTGTTGGCATGGACATCGACAAGTGCAAGCCCCATGATTTCAAGCCCATGCTTCATGGAACTTGCACAACCGGACCAGAAAGTACCGATATGCGGAGTCTTCTTACCCGACTTGCTGATGTAGCTCGGATCGATGGCTATAGCCAATAGACCATCCATATTCAAGTAACGTCGGCATAGGGCAAGGTTGAACTTCACCCAGTCTATGCATTTAGCACGACCACGGTTGAAGTTCGTTCTGTAGGTCTGCTCACAATGGGTACCGTAACGCTCCATTTGAGTGAAATTTATCTTTCTTTGTATCGTCATGTATAATAAAAGTATTTCCAAGAGTAGACTCTCGAAAGTTTTGCTTAACTTTGCAGATGAACTTTTGATAGCATCTCTGCATATTTCCGTATATTGGTTGAGTGGTTCTGATGTCATATAACTTTGAGCTTAGAGAACTATAAAGTTACTGATAATCAGCCACTTAACCAAATTTTATTAGTTATATTACGTTAATTAACTCTCTCATTTTCAATCGATTACATAAGAATTAACAGAGTATTGTGATTTCGGAAGTTGCAGAAAAGAAATTACCAAAAAAGTATTTAAAGACTTGAATATAATTTAAAAGAATGCCAGCAGGTAACAGGCGTTTGGCTCAATGGCGGGTGACGTGGTTAATTGAACATTCTACCTCGCATCAACTTTTGTGGTGTATTGACAGTTTTGTGCTCCAAAATCCGCCACTGCGCCAAGCGCCAAACCGTTATGCGGCAGCTTAAAAAAAGACGACACCAAACCAAAAAAATCATCTTGACAACCACCCGACTTTGAACTACGAAGGATGAAATTTTTCAGGGACAACTTCCAGCATTTCCAAAAAACAGTTTAACCATTGACTTGGAGACAAACAAACAATTTGAGCATTAAGGTTTAAACCGAATTTTTCCGAAATTGACCTGACCTGACTTTTCCTGAAAATCGACTTTAAAGCTGTTTTTACAGATAAATCAGGTTTCTCTAACAGACAGGAAATAAATGCTAAGTATTTGGCTTTAAACTTAAAATCAAAAAATAAGTGTTTTCTTTTAATGTTTAACAGGGCTGATTTGACAGTTGGCGGTGGCAAGAAACTTTCAGGACCTACCTCATAGACAAGTTTCAAATCAAAAAAAGTATGATAGAAAACGGTATATGGATTGTAAAGCTTCCTCGAAAATAACTTTTGTGCAGGTTCTAATTGAAGGACAATGGAACCTCCCAGAAAATTTCCAAGACTCTCAAACATCAGGATTTTGAAAATATCGGAAGTAATGCCATAAGGAATATTTGACACCACTTTGAAAGGAAATTTCGGAACTGCAAAATTCCTAAAATCACAACCGACAACTTGAACATTTCGGGCATCAGAAAACAATTTTCGTAAATGTTCAACCAAAGCTGTGTCGTTTTCAATAGCAACAACATTGTTGGCGATTTTTAATAAATGAACAGTAAGAAACCCCTTGCCTGCCCCAATATCTAAAACCGTATCCTGATTACTTATATTTGCTTGTCTTATTGCATCTTTTATTAGCACTTTATCAATAGTAAAGTGCTGACCCGTAAAACGAACGGGCAATTTCTTTTTTGTCATTAGTAACTTCTTACAGGGCTGAATTCAACTTGCAAATGCAACAGAATTCTGATTAATAATTTGTTTAAATTTTTCGTTTGGCGTGAGGTATCCAAGTCTTTTACGAGGTCGATTATTGAGTTTATTTTCAATCCACTTAATCTGTTTGTTGGTTACTTCACTAAAGTCCTTACCCTTTGGGATATACTGCCTGATAAGCCCGTTGGTGTTTTCATTGGCACCACGTTCCCATGAGTGGTATGGTTTGCAAAAATAGAATTTTATTTCCAATTTTTGCGCAATTTCCTCGTGCTTTGCAAACTCCTTTCCATTGTCAGCCGTAATTGTGTGTATTAAGTTTTTCACTTTCCGCAGTGCCCATACTGCAATCTTAGCTACCGGGATGGCTTCTTTTCCCGACAACTTGCGTATCCAGACCCTGCTTGTTGCTCTGTCGTTAATGGTAAGAATGGCACCTTTGTGGTTCTTACCAATAATTGTATCTATCTCTAAATCACCAAATCTCTCCTTCAGTTCCACTATCTCGGGACGCTCATCAATATCCACCCTGCCTGGGATAAATCCTCGCCCTGCATTTTTAGAACCACGTTTGGCATACCTGCGACCTTGTCTGCGAAGATATTTGTGCAGTTTGCCACCCCGCCGCTTATCCTCCCAAATCCAGCGATATATCGTTTCGTGAGATACCATCGCAATTCCCTCCAAGCGGCTCCTGCCGACAATCTGCTCCGGGCTGAATCCTTTCTTCAACAGCTTTATTATCCGTTTTCTCATTGCCGGTGTAAGCACTTCCTTGCGATGTTTTTGCTGCTTGCGCCTGTCTGCTTTTCGCTGGGCAAGCTCCATGCTATAGCTACCACTTCGGGCGTCGCAATTGCGCTTTATCTCCCTGTAAACAGTGCTTTTATCTACTCCGATAGCTTCCGCTATTGCTTTTTTGCTCATCGGTATTTGCAACATCATAGATATGGTTCATTTTCCGTTTTATAGAAAAAATAGAATTATGAAACCAATAAAAGTACTTGAATTATCAGAGGTTGATCGCCTCAAATTAGAGAAAGGCTATCATAATGGCCCTACTCATAGTTTTCGTATCAGATGCAAATCCATATTGCTGAAGTCAGAAGGTAAATCAGCTCCCCAAATAGCAGAAATGCTTGAGGTAACAGTACCTACTGTCTACACATGGGTAAAACGTTATGAAGAAAATGGCATCAAAGGCTTGGATACACGTCCTGGTCAGGGGCGAAAGCCTATTATGGATTGTTCTGATGAAGAAGCAGTCCGCAAGGCAATTGAGGAAGACCGTCAGAGTGTGTCCAAAGCACGTGAAGCATGGCAGAATGCGACTGGTAAAGAAGCCAGTGACATTACCTTCAAACGTTTTTTAGAAACATTGGTGCAAGATATAAGCGTATAAGAAAACGCCCAAGGGGCAAACCCTCACCGCAGCTCTACGCATACAAGAAAGAGAAGTTGCAAGAACTTGAAGAACTTGATTCCAAAGGAGAACTTATGCTATATTATGCCGACGAAAGCCATGTTTGTACAAATGGTTATGTTCCATATGGCTGGCAATTCAAGAATGAGGATATTTACATCCCATCCGAGAAGGCAGCCCGGCTTAATATCTTTGGCATGATTACCAAAAGGAACCAATATAAAGGTTTTACCACACAAGAGTCCATCAACGCAGACAGGATTGTGGACTATCTTGACAGATTCTCTTTCAATGTTACGAAGAAGACTGTAATTGTCTTGGACAATGCTTCTGTTCATAGAAATCGGAAAGTTAAAGAACTGAGGAAAATTTGGGAGAAAAGAGGATTGTTCCTCTTCTATCTTCCACCTTATTCTCCAGAACTTAATCCTGCCGAGATTCTTTGGCGTATACTTAAGGGCAAATGGATAAGACCGATAGATTACGAGACTACGGACTCGCTTTTCTATTGTACGAACATGGCCTTGGCGTCTGTGGGTACGAACTTATTCGTGAATTATTCATATTTATAAAATTAATTTTGAACAGTTACTTATATTTTTTGAAGAAACGCACTTGGTATATAGGCTGTTGCCATTGTTACCAAATCATCTACTACCACGCCTACTCTCTGTTGCCCCTGCCAGCGTGCAACTATTCCAACCACCCCTTTGAATACACCATCAATAACCTTTACCGACTGTCCTTTCTCGAACTTTGGCACTTCGACTAATGACACGATTGTATTATCCGCATCGGCAGCACAGATGATTTTGAGACTTTCCATCTGATAGTCTGGAACTATCATAGGAACCTTCTCTATTCTGCGCCCAACGTGGACGTGACGATAGTAAAAACGAAGGAATGGGAGATTTACATTGTCGTAAACAAAGGTTTTGAGTTGTTCTTCGGTACCGTAGGCGAAGAAGATGTTGGGTAAACGTGACTCGATAACAATTTTGCGCTTACCTTTTATAAGTTTCACTACCTCGGTGGTAGGATAGAAAGCCGTGATGCCTTTGGCGGTCATATAGTCGTATGCTTTTTTCTCTCTACCATAGGTGGTGCGTAAAACATACCAATGAGGAATTTCTTCCTCTTTTTGCGCTTTAGGCTTACTTGCTATATGGGCATTTCTGGTGGACACCCCTGTTTGTGAACTCTCGGCGGAAACTGTGCTTTGAGCTTCGGGGAGGGCGTTGGAGGTAAGTCCAGCGCAAGGAGGGAATTCACCTCCTCCTGAGGTGTGTACATCTTCTGATGTCCATTCATCGACTTTCATATCGGTGCTAACTTTTTTCTAGACAGAAATCCGTTAAATTGCGACAAAAAAAAGCGTGGAATCGTCCTGTTGTCCATTCCACTTCCTGAGGCTCTAGCAATTGCCTATCATAGTTGAACAGACAACGTCAGAGCCCACGCCGATATGAAAATCATGTCCGTGTAAAGAGACCTATATAATACATTTGATTGCGCCCGAAAGGGTACAATCTATGCTTACAAGGTCTCCACGGGATTGAAATAATCACACCCGGGACATCTACCGTTGACCATATTCAAGACTATGATTAACTGTTAATTTGCTAGATTACAGGAAGTCTTAAACACAGCGTCGATAAACGCCTTCCATTATGTCTGGATTGTTTTCCCACCCAAAGCCCGCTTTCGTATAGATATGTCATGGTTGACTTCACTACACTCAGCACGGCGTAGGCTGCCGACTCGGTTATCATGAAAGAACTCGTCTTACAGCGACAACTGCGGTCTGGCTATACAATCCGACTGCAAAAATACGAAAATTTATTGAGAAAAGACAAGAAATGGCAGAAAATATAAATACGACGTTGTAAATTTAAGACTATTTAAGCCGAATCGCTTTAATATCTCAGAAATTTTGTATAAACAAATGCTGTTTTTCATTACTATTTGATATCAAAACGTGAACGGAGAGCTATGAATTTTAGATAATTTATACAGTATTAAGAAAAAGAAGTAGCAAACAAACTCATAATAAGTTTGTTTGCCACTTTATAAATAGAACAATTAAAGACCAATACGGACCTTCCTTTCTTGTTGTACTATAGTATCTGCGTAGAATTCTCCCGATTTGATAGTGTTGTTTTCTTTTTGAGATTTATCACTTATATCCTTTTCTGGAACAGGTGGTGCCAATTCTAACTGTATTTTTCTGTCCAACGCCGCCAGTTCCGCTTTAAGACCTTTCAGTTCTTCCTCTTTCTTCCAAGTCTTGCCAGCTATCTCTTCCAGTTGCTGTATTTCCTTTTCCAAAGCCTTGCATCTTGAATCATACTGCTCAATGTAGCTTGGTATCTTCTGTAAGGCATTCAGAAAGTTGTTTGCAGCTGCTATCGGGTCCGACTTGGCAATGTGACCGTAGTTGTACTGGTACTTGTAATTGCCCTCGACAAAAAAGCGGTTGTCAACAAATGGAAGACCATTCTCGAAACTTGTCTCGCTGACAATCTTGACAGGGAATCCGTAGATTTCTCCAATCCGCTTGTATTGTCCGCCTGTCGTCTCTTTCTCCGCCAACCTCTGTAGATGCTTTCCAATAACCTCCAAGTTCGTGGACTCCACACCATCGAGAGTGATGAGGTTGAGGATGTTGCCGTCCTTGTCTTTCTTGGCTTTGCCCATAAACTTGCCGTAGTCCTCGGTCATTCCCTTGAGAGAGGCTTTGTTGTTGCCCAGCTCTGCCGTCTTTGACTGCAATTTTGTTTCTGAGTCACGCTTACCCTTGTTAAACGATTTGCGCTCACCCTCCAAAGAAGCAATCTTCTTCTCCAGCTTCGCCTTGTCGAGCAAGTCGGTATTCCCGGAGAGAATAGCCATATACTCTGAAAAATTCATGCCCGATTTCTCGTCCATCGCTCCCTCGTCAATGGTTCTCGCCCCCAAGGCTCCGCTTTTCAACTGCGAGATGAAGGTCTGCTTGCAGTGCAGGAGGTTGAACTTGTACGAGTCAAGCGACTTTTCCACCGCATAGATGATAATGTCCACCTTATTGTCAGCATACAGTTTGGCAATCTCGTTGCCTGCACGCACCCCTCGACCGTCACGCTGTGCCAAGTCTGATGGTCGATCGGGTAGGTCAAGGGCATTGCTGCCCTCTTCCCCCCTAAGAACCGTACATGAGAGTTTCCCCTCATACGGCTCAAGCTTTTCTAAGCCTCTGTTTGTATGCAGAGACCGGCTCAAACTACTTCTTGTTTCCATTTGATTTGCGGGATAATTTAAAACATTCATCATGAACCAACAGATTGCATTTCTTTCCGTTTTGAACGGTTGGCATGACATTCCATGCCTTGTGCGTATCAATAGGCTCACCGCATATAGGACATTTGCGTCCTTGCTTTTCCCATAGGTACAGCAGTGACTTGCGTCCTTTTAGCGTAACAAGCATTTTCGACTTCTTTCTTTTATAGAAGTACAGACGACAGTCTGCATCAAACGGGTTCATGTCTCCTTTAATCTGCGTGTATTGCAGGAATGGAAACGATGAAGTCAGAGACAATAATGTCAATTGGTCTTCCTTTCCGTTTGGTTTCTTGAATTTTGAAGCGAAAGTCCATTTGTTCCCTCGAATGTCATGCCAATATCGGTCTTTTATCCACCGTTTCCCTTTCTTGGAATGACGGCGTTTTGCCCATTGCCATAGTGAGAGGAATATCTGATGGTCGATTCTGTGAAATGAATCACGTGTCGCTCCATGCTGATAATAACCTCCCCATCCTCGGATTTTAGAGTTCAACATTCTGATTAACGACTCCTGTCTGCAACCCTTGTTCTCCTTAATTACCTTACGGATATTCTCCATAAAGCGTTTCTCGGATTTCTTTGTCGGCTTGGTCAATATGTCCTTGCCGTATTTGCGGATATTAAAGCCAAGAAAATCAAAACCGTCATGCACGTTGGTTATCACCGTCTTTTCCTCTGATAAGGTCAGACCTCTTTCAGACATAAATTCAGCAACCAATGGCTTGATTTCATTTTCAAGAGTTTCCTTGTTCTCGCAAGTGATGATAAAATCATCCGCATAACGTACAAGGTTCACCATTGATGAATACAACTTACCATTAACATGATGGCGCTTATATCTATCTGCAAGAGCTTTCTGCAATCCGTCCAAAGTCATATTGGCAAGTGTCGGAGAAATTATACCACCTTGCGGTGTTCCTTCCTCGGTCGGGAACATTTGCTTGTTGAAAACATAGCCACATTTCAACCATTTTCGGAGTATTGCCTTATCCATTGGGATATTGGCAAGTAACCACTCATGGCTGATATGGTCAAAACACCCTTTTATGTCACCCTCCAAAATCCATTCGGGAGAATATCCCTTTCGGAGAATGTTATGACATTGCTGTATTGCATCCATACAGCAGCGTTCCTTGCGGAAACCGTATGAACGAGTATCAGCTGTAGTTTCTGATACAGGCTCCAATGCCATAAGATAGAGTGCTTGCATGGCTCTGTCTTTCATTGTCGGTATTCCCAACGGTCGCAGTTTGCCGTTGCTCTTCTTGATATGAACTCTTCTCAGCGGCATTGGCTGGTAGCCTCTGCGTTTGAGTTGGGTTATTGCTTGCATTTTAGCTTTAGGGGTATCCCATATTTCTTTGTCAACCCCAGGAGTACAACCACCCCCGTTAGAAGTAACCCTCTTTACGGCTAAGGCTTTTGCGTAAAAAGAGTGGGTAAGCGTCCATTGCAAGGCTTTCACCTTGTTATGTCTGCCTTCCTTCTGAGCCTTTACAATACGAGCTTGAAGCTTCTTAACAGCTTGCTCCGCCTTAGTCCAGTCTATTCTGTCCCAATTTGATTGCAGGTTGTCAGTCGGCGCACACGATTGGTCGAGGAGATTTTCTTTGATTTTATCGTTCATTTGCATTCCTACTTTAAAAAGTTCTAAAAGTTTATTGTAAAGAATTACCATTTGGCTAATGTTGGGTATTTGCCTCCCAAACATTACCACAGAAGTCTGCCCACTTTCGTGGTAGGTTGATGTTGTCCCTTGTCAACTCGTGATAAGTGGCTCAAACCCTATCCGTCCCATTACAGAACGGCATTCGCTTTCTCTGTTATCTTATACCTGCACATCATTCAGCATCCATTACTTTCAGCTTACCTGTCTTTTGTCTGACAGGAGATGTACAGGCTTACCATGTTCCACATAGATAACTAACGGATAGGTTAGGTTCTGTCTCATCCTCCGACGGTCTTTACATCCGTGTAATCCTACCATGGAGAGGATTATCTGACCGCATCCCATTTTGGGTAGAGTGTATCAGTATCTTGCACTCTTTTACGACATTACGAAGTTTACTAACAGTTCGCTTACGCTAACCATACTATCCAGCCTCGCCACTCTACGGTATGATACTAACCATACTTGACTTCCCCTCACGGTTCTGTCTTGTCTTGTGAAAGTGTACTTTGTCCCGACCGCTTAATACAACATTAAGGTGCATCGGTCGGTAGGCTACCGCTGACGGAACAGCGGGTTAAAACTGATACTTAAAGTATCATTCCAACAATTATCTATGCGACTTCATGTCGCACCCACGGTGTGTCCAAATGATGAATAGCAACACACCTTTTTTGTGCATTTACGCCTGTACCTAACATAGATGTGGAGCCGAACAATACTCGTACCGAACCCTCGTTCATGGCTGCTATCACCGCCTTTCTTGCCCTCTCGTTCTTGCACTCCTGAATGAAGCGGATTTCAGATGAAGGTATTCCATAATCCTCTATCAGCTTACGCTTGATTTCAGAATACACGTTGAATTCCCCAGGTCTGTATGTGCCAAGATCTGAGAATACGAACTGTGTGCCCTTGTAATTGTCATAGCGTTTGTAATAGTCCGCTATCATCTTGGCACAATGGCTTGCCTTGTTGTCGGGATGATCCTCACAAGTCGGGTCTATCATGCGCATGTCGAGAGCCATCTTTCGGGCATAGTCCGTGGCTATGAGCATCTTTGCCTTTTCCTCTGTTTCCGACAATGGCAGTCTGCCGAGGATGGTGGCATCACCCGTCTTGGCAAACTCCATCAGCTTTTGGATGAAGTCCTCCTGCTCGGGTGTCGGTGGTATGTTATGAAGAATCTCGTTCTTCTGTGGTCTGTCCACACCAACCGCCTCCGCCGTGCGATAGTCGGTTATCTCGTTGTAGAAAGCAGCAAGCTCCGGTACCTTGATGAAGTATCTGAAACGTTCCTTCTGTACGATGTTGTTGGTGACGTTAAACTCGAAGTCGGTAGTTTTCTTGGCGAAGATTGCCGCCCACGCATCGAAACAGCGGATGTCCTGACGCTCCAGTTCCTTGGGGCGCAGGTACTTGAAAAGCAGATACAACTCAGTCAGTGAGTTACTGATGGTTGTTCCCGACAGGAATGTCGCTCCCAGATCTCTGCCTGTCCGCTCCTGTATGGTACGGATAGCAAAGAGCATGTTGAGTGCCTTCTGGCTTCCCTCGCTGTTGCCAAGTCCTGCCACACGGTCGTGTCTGGTGTTGAACATGAGGTTCTTGAACTGGTGGCTCTCGTCCACAAACAAGTGGTCGATGCCCATCATGCGGAAATCCACCACATCATCGGTGCGCTGCTCGATGCTGTAGGCTATCTTCTGCAACTTTGCCTCCAGATTCTGCTTTCGCTTTTCCAGTCCTTTGAGCATTCCCCGTGACACGTCTTTGCCCTGCGTGCGTATCACTTCCAAGTTTTCCTCCACGGTATCAAGCTCCGCCTGCAATATCTGCCGCTGGAGTTCTGGCGATTGCGGTATCTTCCCGAACTGGTCATGCGACATGATTACACAGTCATAGTCGTTGTTCTTGATGTTGTTGAAGAAGCTGACACGGTTCTTGGTGGAAAAATCCTTCTCCGAGGCATAGAGTATCCTCGCATGGGGATAAGCCGTCTGATAGGTGACGGCAATCTCCGCGACATTGGCTTTCAGCCCGATAATCATCGGCTTGTGAGCTATACCGAGACGTTTCATCTCATGCGCAGCCATGCACATGATGAGGGTCTTGCCTGTACCTACGGCGTGGTCACATATCCCGCCGCCGTTCTGCAAAAGCATCCATACACAGTCCTTCTGACTTGGGTACACACTCTTGACACCATACTTTCCGCCAAGGGCTTTCAGATCCAAGCCGGGGAAGGTCTGGTGAGAACCGTCATACTTCGGACGCACGAAGCAGTTGAACTTCCGGTTGTACATTGTGGTCAAGCGTTCCTTAAAGGAGTCAGACTGCTCCTCCAGCCATTCAGAGAACCCGTTGCGGATTTCGTCAATCTTGGCATTGGCAAGCTGTATGCCCTCGCTGTCACGCACCTTGATGTCGTTGCCGTGTTCATCCTCACCGATGCTCTTCATCATGTCGGGACAAGTGTTGTGCAGGGCATGTTTCAGAAGACTCATGCCGTCATAGTTGCGGTAATATCCCTTCACCATATACTCATCCGTGATGGCCATGGTCTTCATACTGCATTTTGCCGAATATTCGTCCATGCTGTCAGAATAGACGATGCTGACCTGTGTATTGAAGAGGTGGCTCATGTAAGCGGAATACACACCTGTAGGTATCCAACGCTCACCGAAGTTGAAGTCCAGGTCCTCAAAGGCTATCGGTTCGGGAATGCTTGCCTTCAAGGCTTCCAACGACTCCCTCACGATTGCATGGTCGGGATTTTCCTTCAGCCATTCTTCTATACGCTCCGCTTTCTCTATGACATTGCCAGCAATGAAGCGGTCGGCTATCTCGTAGCCGTCTATGAGCGGATTGTAATAGATGCGCCCTTTAAGCGCTTCCGTCAGTTCCTGTTCCGGCATATCCGATAATTCTGTCATATACGGCAAGTCGATACGGCCGAACTTGTTGAGCGAGGCGGTGAGCGCTTCCTCTGGAGAATCCACATGACTGACCTCGTCAAGCGAAAAAGAGACCGGGTGGTCGAAGATGTCAGATTTTGTGAACTGTCCGTTTTCTACCCGTTCCAACGACAGCATGTCGCGCCCTGAGGCATCCATAAGGATGAACTTCACGTTCTGCTTGGCATTGAGGTTGCCGAAGCGAATGAAGAAAGCATCATAATAGACATTCAGACTCTCACGCATCTGCTTGTTTTCCGTCTGTTCTTCCGCTTCATAGGTGTAAAGTTTCTGATAGGCATCACGGAGGGCGATATACAAGACTGCCTTTTCTTTCTGCTCCATATTCAGATCCAACGGCATGAAGGTAGCACCATACTTGGTAAGGTCTTTCAATACACCGATGTTTTTGGCAGAGTCGAGCACCATAGAACCCTCACGATGAAAACTTTCCAGTTTCTCATCAAATGGACGGGGCTTCATAGCATCCTCTTTCTTCTTTGCCTGCTCTTCCCGCTTTCTTTCTTGCTCTTTTTGTTGTTCTCGCTCATGATTTGTTTCTTCCAATGTGCTCTGAGTCTTGGAATCTTCTTTTGCCTCATTCCCTTTCGACTGCCCATGCCCGATTTGAACTTTGAGAACTTCTATCGGTTCCATCGGCGGCTTGAACTTCGGATCAAGCGTATCTTCAACGCCCAAAGCCTTGAGCTGTTCCTGACGGTGCAGTTCCGCCTTTTGGCGCAGCAGCACCCTGTCTTCGGGAGCCATGGTCATCATCATCTCGTAAAAGCCGTTGATTGGCGGATTCTCTTCCCAAGAGATGCTTGCGTATGGCTCATCCCCAGGCAGGATTGGTTTTGTCTCCTGTGCTGTTTCCTGATCTTTTGCATCTGTCAACGAAGGCTTTTCTTCTTTTTCCACAGGCTTTGTCACAACTTCAAAAGTCGGATTGACGCTTTTTACCAACGGACTTGCTTTCTTCCTTGACACTTTCTTGGCGACAGCTCCCACTGTTACCTCTGCTTTCTTCTTTGTAGCATGGACAGTCAGACGTTTTTCTTCTTCCATTCCCCAAAGGTCAAACAGAGTCATTTGGACTGGTGGCTGCTGATGATTAGACTTTTGGGATAGCTCAGCATCATCAGTAGGCTTTTCCTGCTTTTGCAAGGATACTACCGTATCGTTCTGCTTTTCCTCAATGGACGGCTTCATCTTCTCTGTTTTTTCTATCTTTTCTGTTCCTTCAACCTCCTTAACTTCCTCAGCCTTTGTTTCCTCTATCCCCAAGTATCGGTTCAAATTGAGGTTCTTCTTAAAGTCTTCATGGAGCATCCTTCGCAAATCCTCTGCAATGCCTTCCACACCATCCTCATGCGTGTATATCATTGCAGGTTTGCCGAACGGGTCGGTGTCCAACTTTGCCGTTGTATGGATAATGCGTTCCGGATGCTCCAGAAAGTAGTTGCTTGTCGGAATGCGGTTCTCGTCATTATAGACGGTATCAAGCAGGTTGTCGTCTCCTCGCAGCGACTCCTTTTGGCTGTTTTTCTGGAGGATGATGAGGTCACTGCCCACTTCCGTATTGGCATTTTCCGTGAACAGGTTGTTGGGAAGACGAATCGCTGACACGAGATCTGCATGATAGAGCATCATAAAACGCGCGGCACTGTTGTTTTTGGCATTCAATACGCCTTGTGAGGTGATGAAGGCAACCAACCCGCCGTCCCTTACCGTATCAAGAGCCTTGACAAAGAAGTAGTTGTGTATGCGTCTGGTGACAAGAGCCCTCATGCCTTTCATGGCTGTATAGGACGGATCAAACACGGCAACATCGCCAAAGGGAATATTTGAGATGGCGAGGTCGAAGTAGTCATTGAAAGGCTTTTCTATCTTCTCGAATCCCTCTATGCGCACTTTCTGCTCCGGGTGCAGATGGCGGAGTATCTTTCCCGTAAGCAGGTCTTTTTCAAATGCCATAATGTCTGCCTTGGGATTGTTATCCAAGACGGAATCGACAAAAGCTCCGATGCCTGCCGAGGGTTCAAGCACCTTTTCGGGGATGATCTGATGCTCTTTCAACACATCCACCAAAGCCTCTGTAATGGCTGACGGCGTGTAGAATGCCGTGAGGACAGACTGTTTCAGACTGTCCATCAACTGTTTGTACTCGCTTTCATTCTTGCTGTTTTCACGGATAAGTCTATGCAGCTCCACTGTTAGAGCAAACAATTCAAGGTCTGACTTTGCCCAATGGACGGCATCCGCCAGTTCCCTGGCAGGGTTCAGGATGCACTTCAATCCCCCGAATCCGCAGTAACGCTCCAGAAGGAGACGCTCACGGGCAGTCGGCGTGCGCTGTTCCCTGTCAAGGATGAATGCCGTCTCTATCGCCTTGATGTTGTCGTTCAGACGTTGTTTTCTATTGTATGCCATTTGACTCTATGAAAAGGGCAACGGCTCCCGTCAACTCTGTATAGAGCTGGTCATAGTCCGGTGACTGGGCAAAATTGTCATCGGTGAGGTCGTAAATGGAATACACGTTGTCAACCAAAGGCAGGAGGTTCTTGACAAACGCTTCCTGGTCTTCTACTGCTACCTCCAGGGGAAACTCACTGTCAACAACATCATACAGGATGCTGTACTTGGAAATATGGAGACCTTTCAGTAATGCTGACATGGCAAGCTCTTGTGCCGCATCGGCAAAGAGGGCATCACGCCGTGCCTGCTCATATACTTCTGCGGCATGGTCTGCACGTTCGCGGATAAAGTCCGCATCGCTGGCTTGTGGAAAACGGTTTTCTCTGAGGTGGTTCAAGAGGTACAGTCCGTAATAGGACAGTTCTGTCTGTGCCTGTTTCTTTCTGTTCATTTGTCTGTTGAATGGATTAAGTGGTGAATAATAAACCGTGGATGGCGGTTGATGTTTGTTGAAAGCAAGAAAAAGGCACTCGGTATCCCTCCGAGTGCCGCCACTTAATCCACAGTAAATAAAAGCATCCTGAATCAAGACACCATTTATGAACCATGTTTCGGTGGCAAAGGTACAAACTATTTCTTGTATCTCTTCACATTTCCTCGCTTTTCTGCTGTTTTGTGCTCTGCAAAGACGAATTTCGTGTTGAAATTCTCGTCAAAGGCAATGGCTGCGGAGAACGATTTGCCTTGCTTGCTGGTGAAACCATTGAGCGTTCTGGTCTTGCCCTTGGTGAGCAAGTCGGTGATGTCGGCATCAGTGAGCAACTTTCCTGCTACCTGCTTGAACACTGGCATACCGCACTCCTTGTTGCTGCATCTTACTACCTTTCCGAAGAACTGCATGGTACCTTGCTTGCATTTAGGACACTGGCAGCCGGAATCCTTGTGGCTGAAAAGTCTGTCACAACCTAACAATTCCGCAGTGATTTCACGGGTATAACCTTCGATACTATGGGTGAACCCGTCTGCACTTGCTTCACCTCGTTCAATCTTGGCAAGTTCCGCCTCCCATTTGCCCGTCATCTCCACATTGGCAATCGCCATGTTCTTCACCACGGAATGCAGGGCGAGTCCTTTTTCCGTCGGCACAAGTTTCTTCTGCTGGCGCACCATATACTCTCGTTTGAGCAGGGTTTCGATGATGGCGGCACGTGTGGCAGGTGTGCCAATACCGCTGTCCTTCATTGCCTGGCGCATCGTATCATCTTCTATCTCTTTGCCTGCGGTCTCCATTGCTGCAAGCAATGTGGATTCCGTATGCAAAGGCTTCGGTTTGGTCTTGCCCTCCGTAATGGTGCAGCCAGAAAGAGTGATATGCTGTCCTTCTTGCCAGTTGGGAATGACTTGCTCCTTGAACTCATTGTCTGTTGCGCCTGCATCCTTGTCCTGCCTTTTGTTCTTTTCCTTGAGCGACAACGCTCGCCAGCCAGTCTGTCGGATGATGGAGCCACTGATGCCAAATTCGACGTCATGATCCACTTGCGCCGATACTGATGTGATGTCCTTGATGCAGTCTGCTGAGAACGCTTCAATCATCCGGCACAATATCATGTCATAAACGATCTTCTCGTCCTTGAAAAGACCAATGGCTGCATTTTCTGTGATGAGCAGGGCATGGTGATCGGTCACCTTGGCGGCATTCACGCTGTTCTTGCTGTAGTCCTCACTGCCAGGCAAGAGTTTCACTTTTTCTCCATATTCCGAATGATTCTCCAGATTCTTGAAGAGTTTGGGAAGGGTGGCAAATACATCATCCGAGATATAGCGGCTTGATGTTCTTGGATAGGTGATGAACTTTGCCTCGTAGAGTTTCTGGGCGATGGAGAGTGTATGCTCTGCCGTGAAGCCATGCTGGGAGTTGGCTTCTTTCTGCAAGGTGGTGAGGTCGTAAAGGAGCGGTGCCTTCTCCACCTTTCGCTTGGTTGCGATCTTTGTGATGATGACAGAACCTGTTTCTTTCACCTTATTATATATATCGGTTGCGGTAGCTTTGTCTGTCCATCGGTTGGCAGATGTGAACTTCAGTATATTGCCACTGTCTGCATCAACCACACCGAAGTGTACCTGCCAGAACGGTTTCGACTCGAAACGCTTGTGTTCCCAATAGCGTTCGCACACCATGCCAAGGGTCGGAGTCTGCACACGACCTACGGAATAGGTGCCACGTCCTGCGGCTATCGTCAGGGCCTGCGTGCCGTTGATGCCGACGAGCCAGTCTGCCTCACTTCGTGCCTTCGCTGCATGATAGAGATTGTCATACTCCTTGCCATCCTTGAGGTTCAGAAGTCCCTCACGGATGGCGGTGTCCGTAAGCGAACTGATCCAGAGACGGTCGAAAGGTTTCCTGCAACCAAGATACGCATAGAGGTATCGGAAAATCAACTCTCCCTCACGTCCGGCATCGGTTGCTACAATAATGCGCTCACTGCTGTCAAACAGCTTGCCGATAATTTTTATCTGGGCAAGCACACCTGCATCTGGTTTGTAGCCGTTCTCTGTCTTGACTTGTCGGGGAACAAGAACGAACGGGTCGGGAATCACAGGCAGATTCTCCGCATGGAATCCCTTCATGCCGTAGGTTTCCGGCATGGCTGGCTGCACTAAATGTCCGAATGCCCATGTCACATAATAGCCATTGCCCTGCATATAGCCTTCCTCACGCTTGTCAGCTCCTACAATGTGGGCGATTTCCTTGGCTACACTTGGTTTCTCTGCGATGATTGTCTTCATTGTCTGTTGTTTTTGTGACATCCGCAACCGTGGGATAGACGGTCGCAGATGTCGGTTGTTATGATGGATGATTAACTCTGTGGATCAAGTGGCGGCAACTACATCTTCACGCTTCTTGCCTTTCTCTTTGGCTTCTGTTCCTCGGCGCTCTGTTCCTTCTGCTGCTTTTCGTTCTTTGGCGCAGACTGTCCCGGACTCAGCGGCTCCTTGGTGTGCTTGGTTGCCTCATGGGTCTTGCCCTGCTCGTTGACGGCGACTTGTACCTTGTTCTCGTTGGTAGGAATCTGTTCCTTTGCCTGTTTGATGTCTGGATTGTTGCGGTAGGAACGTGGCTGCATCTTGTCGAAATCGAACTTCACGTAGGCGGTATAGGTACCGCTGCCGTTCTTGTTCGGCACTTCCTTGATCTCGATGGTCTTGCCTGCCACATAGTCGTCCTTCTGCTGCTCGGTCAGTTCCTTCTTGAAATAGGTGTTGAGTCGGCGGATGGTTCCATCCTCATTGAGCCAGTGGTTGGGATCTTGCTGCTTCTTCTGACCACCCACATCACCTTCTGCCTTCTGCTCCTGCTTGTCAGCGGTTTGCTTCTTGTCTCCATTCTGTTTCTGACCTTGCGCCTGTCTTGTGCTGCCAGGCACGAACTCCACGCCACGCTGTTCCACATTCACCTGCAGCAGCGGTGTAAACTTGCGCCCGTTGGCAAGCTCAATCTCCTTACGAAGCGGAATACCTGAGTAGAGCACTCTCTTGTCGTCCTTGGTAATAGGTGTCTTGCCGATGGTATCGGGTATGCGCACCTTGTTGGTAGGGATGTCCACAATCTCATTGGTGAGACGGTCGATACTGATGAAATGAGGACGCAGTTCACCTGTGTTCTTGTCGGGGAAATCCACTACCTTTCCGAGGTTACCGTTCTGCAACAGGTTCTTCTTGTCCTCTGGAGTGAAGGTATAGCCTTTGTAAGCGACATCGAGTTTTGGCTCGTTGCGCACGAAATGCGGCACGAGTTGCAACTGGTCGTTATCGTCCTTACGGAATGACAGACGGGCCTGTATCTCTATCTGTTCACCGCCGAAGGTCGGCTTCACAATCACAAGCCCCGTCTTGCCGTAGTTGAGCAGGGCTTTCATATCCTTCTCATTCATACTGTTGAAGTCTATGCCATATTTGGCACCAAGTTCCTGCAGGTTCACATCGTTACCACTAATGAGGTTCTGCTTTACACCCGGAGCGGTCTGTGCCTGCTGTTCGGTTGCGGTCTGTTCTGGTTTCTGTTCCATGTCGTTCTCTTTTTCGTTGGTTTGTTCAGATGATACATTCTCTTTTTCGGTGTTAGCTTGCGTCTTGGACGCATCGTCCGATGATGCGGTTTCTTTCGCCTGACCTTCCGATTGCTTTGCCTCTTTCTCATAATTGGAGGTGTCAACCTTGTGGGCAGAAAGAATCTCCTTGTTAGCCTCCGGATCTTTCAGCAACTCCTTCATCACGCCAAGCAGGTTTTCCACCTGGTCTGCCGCTATGCGATAGAATCCGAATCGGCTTGGCTCCTTGCACTGGCGGAAGAAGTTTCTAAAGAAACTGTCCATCAAGTCACTGTTGCGGTCAAAACGCAGGAAGTCGGACGTGTTCTCCGCCTTGGCGGGTGCTCGCTTCGGTGTGCCGTCTCTGCTGAGTCCGGCGACGACGCTGATCTCGCCCGTCTTTTCGTCACGGACTACCAGCACGTCCTGTTCATCACTCTTTTTCTTTTGTCCCATAATTGTAAATGTTTAATGGTGAATACTTTTGTTATTTGAATTTTTGGTGAATGCGAGTCATATAATGCTCTACATTCTCCTGATTGAAATCCTTCACGTTGTTCTTGATAAATTGCTTCACGTCTTCCTCCGTGTAGTAGGTCTTCTGTCCCAGCCGCTTGTAGGGAAGCACTCCCAGACTGCGGTAGCGTTGCAGGGAACGGGGAGAAATTTGAAACAAAAGACAGAGATCCTGGTTGTCGAGCAATTTCTCGTTGATGCCAGAGCATCCCTTGTCCTCTCCGCTTCGCTCATGTCTCAACATCAGCATGTCATAGATGCCGTCAATCTTCTTGTGCAGGTCATGCAGATATAATTCCAATCGTCTCAATGTTCCATCTTCCATACTCATGTCTCCTTGGCAATGGTTCGTTCCTCAATCAATTTCTGTACAGCGTTGATGCTATATCTGCATTGTCCGCGCACCATGAAGTACTCGATGCTGTTGGTAGAGCGCAAGCGCTGCAGGGTTCGCTTGCTTATCCCAAGTATTCTTGCTGCATCACTGCTTGTCAGCACAAGTTCCATGCTTCTTCTTTTGGTATTTTCTCTCGCATTGGAATATATGAGAGCTACCAACTTTGCCACGTCGGCAATCTGTTCTGTCAGCATCTTAAAGGCTGGACTTTCCATTGTTATTACTTCCATTTTGATTCCGTTTTAAATGTTACAAACTTTGCTGTTTTGATTTCTCGGTGGCAAAATTAATCATTTGCGAAATACCCGTTTAACAACTCATTAATGACCCACGTATAATTTTCTTGATTTTTCTTGCCAAGCGGTCGGCAAACCCCAGAAAAGTACTGCCACAGTTATTCATTTTCATTGTTTTTCAACATACACACATTAACTTTGCACCCGAATTTGTTGAACCAATAAAACAGAGAATATGGAAGTAGTAACAATGGAAAAGAAGGCATTCGACTTGATGATGGCAAGATACGATGCCTTGGTAAAGAAAGTTGAGTTGCTGAAGCATAAGGCTAACGGCAAGCGTCTGAACAAATGGCTTACAGGTCATGAGGTCTGCCAGCAACTTCGCATCAGCCAGCGCACCTTACAAAAACTTCGTGACCGCCGTTTCTTGGGGCATACCCAGATAGGTCGCCAATTCTATTACTGTCCCGAAGAGGTCAAAGCCATCGTTCCGCTTATCGCCAGAATCAAATCGGTATAGCGTAAAGCCAAACTCGCCCAAGGCAAAGCCGAAAACTTCACCCTGGGCGAGCCAACACATTTTATATTCACCACTTAATCCAAATTGTAAACAATGAACATGAACCAACTTCTTACGCATGAGAGCAAGTCGATAGACACCGCCATGCAATCCTTGAAGAAAGCCAACAACTGGCTATCTTCATTCATCGAGTCCTACAGCCCACCTTTGAACGGGGAGCGATACCTCACCGACAAGGAACTCTCCGAGCATTTGAAGCTTAGTCGCCGCACCTTGCAGGAATATCGCAAGCAAGGCATTTTGCCCTACATTATATTATGTGGCAAAACCCTCTATCCGGAATCCGAGATACAAGCACTTCTCACTGGTAATTACCGCAAGCCGATAATCGACGGCACTGTTTCATAAGAGGAGGGTACTGCTTCATAATAGTGAAACAAAAATAGCGTACAGGGTACAACGACAAAAATCGTTTCCTCTGTACGCTATTATTTATAAAGGTGTAGGAATCTTATTAAAAGATGAGAGATTCTAACTTGCACCTCTTGGCATCGTTCCGTTCATCACAATAATCATCGGATACTCGTGTTTTACTTGCTCTGCATGGCAATCCTTGCGGTTTACAACCTTACTGATAAACCATTGTCTGAACAACAAGGCTTGGTATGTATCCATTTGAAGTGCTATGGCGATAATCACTTCCATATCATAGACATGCGCAGAATATCCATTTTCAAGTTTGATGTATTGAGAAAGCTGGAAATCTTTCAGCACACTTTGTTTCCAAATGCGCTTGATGGTATTCTTCACTGCTGTCCCTGTTACATTCAACAGTTCGGCAATCTCCCAAACTGTCATCCACACCTCACCATGATGTGGGGCGTAGATGACCATTTCTTCTTGTATTGTTATCACTTGTCGTTTCATACTCTGCCATTTATAGTGTTAGTATTATCGTTGCAAACATTTCCAAACGTGAATTCCTCAATGTTATTAATCTGCTGAGACAACTTTTCCACGTCTTTGCTCAATTTCTCCTTGGTAATCTTGGCATACACCTGGGTTGTCTTTATGTCCTTGTGACCAAGCATTGAACTCACGGTTTCTATTGGAACTCCGTTGGAGAGGCAAACCGAGGTTGCGAACGAATGACGGCTCATGTGCCAGGACAGCGGCTTGGTGATACCACATCTTCTTGCCCAGTCTTTTGAGCGAATCCATACAACTTTGGTAGTTGGGTACTGGAAACACCCTGCCGTCTTCACACAATCCACGGTATTTTTCCATAATCTGCTTGGGATAATCAAGCAACTTGATGTTGGCTTCCGTTCCAGTCTTCTGTCGATGGATAACGATCCATTCACCTTCATCGAAAAATTCCTTGATGTTCTCTTCCTTCAAGTTGTACAGATCAATGAAAGCGAGACCTGTAAAACAACAGAACAGGAACAAGTCACGCACCATACTCATCTTCTTTCTTGTGATAGGTGTTTCCATCAACAGGTGAATCTCTTCTTTGCTCAGAAACTCTCTTGTCGTCTCTTCTTCCTTGTACTCATATCGTCTGAAAGGGTCTTTTACGAGCCATTCATTATCTATGGCACGGAATACCATTGCACGGAGATTGCGGACAAACACCATCGCAGAGTTTATCTTCAAGTGCTTGTCGGTTCTGAGAAAAGTCTCGTAGTCTGTGATAAAAGGCAGCGATAACTCTTTCAGAGCAATATCCTTCACATGGTAATGCGTCTGCAAGAACTCGCCCACATAGGCACACCCGATTCTATACTTCGTGTATGTACTCAAAGATTTCATGCCAGCCTTATATTGCTTTTCCATTTCATCACGGCTTTGAGAATAGACTTTCATCAGTGTATGGCAACGATACTCCAAGCCAAGAAAGGCGTTCTTCACCTTGTCGGCAGTGACGAAGTTGTCCCTGTCCATAATCTCCTGATAATGCTTGCTGATACTCACACGCATCTTGTCCAATTTACGGTTCACCTCCAAAGCCTGCATACTCTTACCTATCATGCGTCCGCCCTTGGTGTCCCACAAATCTGGATTGGCAGTTGTCTTGCAACTGAACTGCGCCTGTGTTCCGTCCACTGTGATACGTCCCATAACTGGAACAGTACCATCTTTCTTTACTACCTGTCTTTTGAGGTAGAAGATAATTGAAAATGTACTCTTCATAACGTCATTCTTTTTTGCGTTCAAAATTAATACCTGAAGAGTCTTTTCTTGCTACGCATTTCACGGCAGAACACGGCAAATTTGGTTCGTAACCAAAAAACTTACGTTGCTCATTAGTAACTCACTATAAATCAGAGCGTTCAAATTCAATTCGTAACCTTCCTCATTCTTCCGAACCTTAACATTCCCCATTTGGGGTATAGGTTACGGATAGGTAACGTTCCTCTGTCTCATCTTGTCGTATTCCCGTCTTCGTCTGTCCTCGCCACTTTTAACCAAAATGAGGAAAGTAACTGATAACCAGTAAACTTTCCTCATTCTTCTCTCAAACACTTTTTATATG
>NZ_CATKVU010000007.1:300000-494952 GCF_949820605.1 Segatella copri | reverse complement strand
ATGATGAATAGCAACACACCTTTTTTGTGCATTTACGCCTGTACCTAACATAGATGTGGAGCCGAACAATACTCGTACCGAACCCTCGTTCATGGCTGCTATCACCGCCTTTCTTGCCCTCTCGTTCTTGCACTCCTGAATGAAGCGGATTTCAGATGAAGGTATTCCATAATCCTCTATCAGCTTACGCTTGATTTCAGAATACACGTTGAATTCCCCAGGTCTGTATGTGCCAAGATCTGAGAATACGAACTGTGTGCCCTTGTAATTGTCATAGCGTTTGTAATAGTCCGCTATCATCTTGGCACAATGGCTTGCCTTGTTGTCGGGATGATCCTCACAAGTCGGGTCTATCATGCGCATGTCGAGAGCCATCTTTCGGGCATAGTCCGTGGCTATGAGCATCTTTGCCTTTTCCTCTGTTTCCGACAATGGCAGTCTGCCGAGGATGGTGGCATCACCCGTCTTGGCAAACTCCATCAGCTTTTGGATGAAGTCCTCCTGCTCGGGTGTCGGTGGTATGTTATGAAGAATCTCGTTCTTCTGTGGTCTGTCCACACCAACCGCCTCCGCCGTGCGATAGTCGGTTATCTCGTTGTAGAAAGCAGCAAGCTCCGGTACCTTGATGAAGTATCTGAAACGTTCCTTCTGTACGATGTTGTTGGTGACGTTAAACTCGAAGTCGGTAGTTTTCTTGGCGAAGATTGCCGCCCACGCATCGAAACAGCGGATGTCCTGACGCTCCAGTTCCTTGGGGCGCAGGTACTTGAAAAGCAGATACAACTCAGTCAGTGAGTTACTGATGGTTGTTCCCGACAGGAATGTCGCTCCCAGATCTCTGCCTGTCCGCTCCTGTATGGTACGGATAGCAAAGAGCATGTTGAGTGCCTTCTGGCTTCCCTCGCTGTTGCCAAGTCCTGCCACACGGTCGTGTCTGGTGTTGAACATGAGGTTCTTGAACTGGTGGCTCTCGTCCACAAACAAGTGGTCGATGCCCATCATGCGGAAATCCACCACATCATCGGTGCGCTGCTCGATGCTGTAGGCTATCTTCTGCAACTTTGCCTCCAGATTCTGCTTTCGCTTTTCCAGTCCTTTGAGCATTCCCCGTGACACGTCTTTGCCCTGCGTGCGTATCACTTCCAAGTTTTCCTCCACGGTATCAAGCTCCGCCTGCAATATCTGCCGCTGGAGTTCTGGCGATTGCGGTATCTTCCCGAACTGGTCATGCGACATGATTACACAGTCATAGTCGTTGTTCTTGATGTTGTTGAAGAAGCTGACACGGTTCTTGGTGGAAAAATCCTTCTCCGAGGCATAGAGTATCCTCGCATGGGGATAAGCCGTCTGATAGGTGACGGCAATCTCCGCGACATTGGCTTTCAGCCCGATAATCATCGGCTTGTGAGCTATACCGAGACGTTTCATCTCATGCGCAGCCATGCACATGATGAGGGTCTTGCCTGTACCTACGGCGTGGTCACATATCCCGCCGCCGTTCTGCAAAAGCATCCATACACAGTCCTTCTGACTTGGGTACACACTCTTGACACCATACTTTCCGCCAAGGGCTTTCAGATCCAAGCCGGGGAAGGTCTGGTGAGAACCGTCATACTTCGGACGCACGAAGCAGTTGAACTTCCGGTTGTACATTGTGGTCAAGCGTTCCTTAAAGGAGTCAGACTGCTCCTCCAGCCATTCAGAGAACCCGTTGCGGATTTCGTCAATCTTGGCATTGGCAAGCTGTATGCCCTCGCTGTCACGCACCTTGATGTCGTTGCCGTGTTCATCCTCACCGATGCTCTTCATCATGTCGGGACAAGTGTTGTGCAGGGCATGTTTCAGAAGACTCATGCCGTCATAGTTGCGGTAATATCCCTTCACCATATACTCATCCGTGATGGCCATGGTCTTCATACTGCATTTTGCCGAATATTCGTCCATGCTGTCAGAATAGACGATGCTGACCTGTGTATTGAAGAGGTGGCTCATGTAAGCGGAATACACACCTGTAGGTATCCAACGCTCACCGAAGTTGAAGTCCAGGTCCTCAAAGGCTATCGGTTCGGGAATGCTTGCCTTCAAGGCTTCCAACGACTCCCTCACGATTGCATGGTCGGGATTTTCCTTCAGCCATTCTTCTATACGCTCCGCTTTCTCTATGACATTGCCAGCAATGAAGCGGTCGGCTATCTCGTAGCCATCTATGAGCGGATTGTAATAGATGCGCCCTTTAAGCGCTTCCGTCAGTTCCTGTTCCGGCATATCCGATAATTCTGTCATATACGGCAAGTCGATACGGCCGAACTTGTTGAGCGAGGCGGTGAGCGCTTCCTCTGGAGAATCCACATGACTGACCTCGTCAAGCGAAAAAGAGACCGGGTGGTCGAAGATGTCAGATTTTGTGAACTGTCCGTTTTCTACCCGTTCCAACGACAGCATGTCGCGCCCTGAGGCATCCATAAGGATGAACTTCACGTTCTGCTTGGCATTGAGGTTGCCGAAGCGAATGAAGAAAGCATCATAATAGACATTCAGACTCTCACGCATCTGCTTGTTTTCCGTCTGTTCTTCCGCTTCATAGGTGTAAAGTTTCTGATAGGCATCACGGAGGGCGATATACAAGACTGCCTTTTCTTTCTGCTCCATATTCAGATCCAACGGCATGAAGGTAGCACCATACTTGGTAAGGTCTTTCAATACACCGATGTTTTTGGCAGAGTCGAGCACCATAGAACCCTCACGATGAAAACTTTCCAGTTTCTCATCAAATGGACGGGGCTTCATAGCATCCTCTTTCTTCTTTGCCTGCTCTTCCCGCTTTCTTTCTTGCTCTTTTTGTTGTTCTCGCTCATGATTTGTTTCTTCCAATGTGCTCTGAGTCTTGGAATCTTCTTTTGCCTCATTCCCTTTCGACTGCCCATGCCCGATTTGAACTTTGAGAACTTCTATCGGTTCCATCGGCGGCTTGAACTTCGGATCAAGCGTATCTTCAACGCCCAAAGCCTTGAGCTGTTCCTGACGGTGCAGTTCCGCCTTTTGGCGCAGCAGCACCCTGTCTTCGGGAGCCATGGTCATCATCATCTCGTAAAAGCCGTTGATTGGCGGATTCTCTTCCCAAGAGATGCTTGCGTATGGCTCATCCCCAGGCAGGATTGGTTTTGTCTCCTGTGCTGTTTCCTGATCTTTTGCATCTGTCAACGAAGGCTTTTCTTCTTTTTCCACAGGCTTTGTCACAACTTCAAAAGTCGGATTGACGCTTTTTACCAACGGACTTGCTTTCTTCCTTGACACTTTCTTGGCGACAGCTCCCACTGTTACCTCTGCTTTCTTCTTTGTAGCATGGACAGTCAGACGTTTTTCTTCTTCCATTCCCCAAAGGTCAAACAGAGTCATTTGGACTGGTGGCTGCTGATGATTAGACTTTTGGGATAGCTCAGCATCATCAGTAGGCTTTTCCTGCTTTTGCAAGGATACTACCGTATCGTTCTGCTTTTCCTCAATGGACGGCTTCATCTTCTCTGTTTTTTCTATCTTTTCTGTTCCTTCAACCTCCTTAACTTCCTCAGCCTTTGTTTCCTCTATCCCCAAGTATCGGCTCAAATTGAGGTTCTTCTTAAAGTCTTCATGGAGCATCCTTCGCAAATCCTCTACAATGCCTTCCACACCATCCTCATGCGTGTATATCATTGCAGGTTTGCCGAACGGGTCAGTATCCAACTTTGCTGTTGTATGGATAATGCGTTCCGGATGCTCCAGAAAGTAGTTGCTTGTCGGAATGCGGTTCTCGTCATTATAGACGGTATCAAGCAGGTTGTCGTCTCCTCGCAGTGACTCCTTTTGGGTATTTTTCTGCAGAATAATGAGGTCACTGCCCACTTCCGTATTGGCATTTTCCGTGAACAGGTTGTTGGGAAGACGAATCGCTGACACGAGATCTGCATGATAGAGCATCATAAAACGCGCGGCACTGTTGTTTTTGGCATTCAATACGCCTTGTGAGGTGATGAAGGCAACCAACCCGCCGTCCCTTACCGTATCAAGAGCCTTGACAAAGAAGTAGTTGTGTATGCGTCTGGTGACAAGAGCCCTCATGCCTTTCATGGCTGTATAGGACGGATCAAACACGGCAACATCGCCAAAGGGAATATTTGAGATGGCGAGGTCGAAGTAGTCATTGAAAGGCTTTTCTATCTTCTCGAATCCCTCTATGCGCACTTTCTGCTCCGGGTGCAGATGGCGGAGTATCTTTCCCGTAAGCAGGTCTTTTTCAAATGCCATAATGTCTGCCTTGGGATTGTTATCCAAGACGGAATCGACAAAAGCTCCGATGCCTGCCGAGGGTTCAAGCACCTTTTCGGGGATGATCTGATGCTCTTTCAACACATCCACCAAAGCCTCTGTAATGGCTGACGGCGTGTAGAATGCCGTGAGGACAGACTGTTTCAGACTGTCCATCAACTGTTTGTACTCGCTTTCATTCTTGCTGTTTTCACGGATAAGTCTATGCAGCTCCACTGTTAGAGCAAACAATTCAAGGTCTGACTTTGCCCAATGGACGGCATCCGCCAGTTCCCTGGCAGGGTTCAGGATGCACTTCAATCCCCCGAATCCGCAGTAACGCTCCAGAAGGAGACGCTCACGGGCAGTCGGCGTGCGCTGTTCCCTGTCAAGGATGAATGCCGTCTCTATCGCCTTGATGTTGTCGTTCAGACGTTGTTTTCTATTGTATGCCATTTGACTCTATGAAAAGGGCAACGGCTCCCGTCAACTCTGTATAGAGCTGGTCATAGTCCGGTGACTGGGCAAAATTGTCATCGGTGAGGTCGTAAATGGAATACACGTTGTCAACCAAAGGCAGGAGGTTCTTGACAAACGCTTCCTGGTCTTCTACTGCTACCTCCAGGGGAAACTCACTGTCAACAACATCATACAGGATGCTGTACTTGGAAATATGGAGACCTTTCAGTAATGCTGACATGGCAAGCTCTTGTGCCGCATCGGCAAAGAGGGCATCACGCCGTGCCTGCTCATATACTTCTGCGGCATGGTCTGCACGTTCGCGGATAAAGTCCGCATCGCTGGCTTGTGGAAAACGGTTTTCTCTGAGGTGGTTCAAGAGGTACAGTCCGTAATAGGACAGTTCTGTCTGTGCCTGTTTCTTTCTGTTCATTTGTCTGTTGAATGGATTAAGTGGTGAATAATAAACCGTGGATGGCGGTTGATGTTTGTTGAAAGCAAGAAAAAGGCACTCGGTATCCCTCCGAGTGCCGCCACTTAATCCACAGTAAATAAAAGCATCCTGAATCAAGACACCATTTATGAACCATGTTTCGGTGGCAAAGGTACAAACTATTTCTTGTATCTCTTCACATTTCCTCGCTTTTCTGCTGTTTTGTGCTCTGCAAAGACGAATTTCGTGTTGAAATTCTCGTCAAAGGCAATGGCTGCGGAGAACGATTTGCCTTGCTTGCTGGTGAAACCATTGAGCGTTCTGGTCTTGCCCTTGGTGAGCAAGTCGGTGATGTCGGCATCAGTGAGCAACTTTCCTGCTACCTGCTTGAACACTGGCATACCGCACTCCTTGTTGCTGCATCTTACTACCTTTCCGAAGAACTGCATGGTACCTTGCTTGCATTTAGGACACTGGCAGCCGGAATCCTTGTGGCTGAAAAGTCTGTCACAACCTAACAATTCCGCAGTGATTTCACGGGTATAACCTTCGATACTATGGGTGAACCCGTCTGCACTTGCTTCACCTCGTTCAATCTTGGCAAGTTCCGCCTCCCATTTGCCCGTCATCTCCACATTGGCAATCGCCATGTTCTTCACCACGGAATGCAGGGCGAGTCCTTTTTCCGTCGGCACAAGTTTCTTCTGCTGGCGCACCATATACTCTCGTTTGAGCAGGGTTTCGATGATGGCGGCACGTGTGGCAGGTGTGCCAATACCGCTGTCCTTCATTGCCTGGCGCATCGTATCATCTTCTATCTCTTTGCCTGCGGTCTCCATTGCTGCAAGCAATGTGGATTCCGTATGCAAAGGCTTCGGTTTGGTCTTGCCCTCCGTGATGGTGCAGCCAGAAAGAGTGATATGCTGTCCTTCTTGCCAGTTGGGAATGACTTGCTCCTTGAACTCATTGTCTGTTGCGCCTGCATCCTTGTCCTGCCTTTTGTTCTTTTCCTTGAGCGACAACGCTCGCCAGCCAGTCTGTCGGATGATGGAGCCACTGATGCCAAATTCGACGTCATGATCCACTTGCGCCGATACTGATGTGATGTCCTTGATGCAGTCTGCTGAGAACGCTTCAATCATCCGGCACAATATCATGTCATAAACGATCTTCTCGTCCTTGAAAAGACCAATGGCTGCATTTTCTGTGATGAGCAGGGCATGGTGATCGGTCACCTTGGCGGCATTCACGCTGTTCTTGCTGTAGTCCTCACTGCCAGGCAAGAGTTTCACTTTTTCTCCATATTCCGAATGATTCTCCAGATTCTTGAAGAGTTTGGGAAGGGTGGCAAATACATCATCCGAGATATAGCGGCTTGATGTTCTTGGATAGGTGATGAACTTTGCCTCGTAGAGTTTCTGGGCGATGGAGAGTGTATGCTCTGCCGTGAAGCCATGCTGGGAGTTGGCTTCTTTCTGCAAGGTGGTGAGGTCGTAAAGGAGCGGTGCCTTCTCCACCTTTCGCTTGGTTGCGATCTTTGTGATGATGACAGAACCTGTTTCTTTCACCTTATTATATATATCGGTTGCGGTAGCTTTGTCTGTCCATCGGTTGGCAGATGTGAACTTCAGTATATTGCCACTGTCTGCATCAACCACACCGAAGTGTACCTGCCAGAACGGTTTCGACTCGAAACGCTTGTGTTCCCAATAGCGTTCGCACACCATGCCAAGGGTCGGAGTCTGCACACGACCTACGGAATAGGTGCCACGTCCTGCGGCTATCGTCAGGGCCTGCGTGCCGTTGATGCCGACGAGCCAGTCTGCCTCACTTCGTGCCTTCGCTGCATGATAGAGATTGTCATACTCCTTGCCATCCTTGAGGTTCAGAAGTCCCTCACGGATGGCGGTGTCCGTAAGCGAACTGATCCAGAGACGGTCGAAAGGTTTCCTGCAACCAAGATACGCATAGAGGTATCGGAAAATCAACTCTCCCTCACGTCCGGCATCGGTTGCTACAATAATGCGCTCACTGCTGTCAAACAGCTTGCCGATAATTTTTATCTGGGCAAGCACACCTGCATCTGGTTTGTAGCCGTTCTCTGTCTTGACTTGTCGGGGAACAAGAACGAACGGGTCGGGAATCACAGGCAGATTCTCCGCATGGAATCCCTTCATGCCGTAGGTTTCCGGCATGGCTGGCTGCACTAAATGTCCGAATGCCCATGTCACATAATAGCCATTGCCCTGCATATAGCCTTCCTCACGCTTGTCAGCTCCTACAATGTGGGCGATTTCCTTGGCTACACTTGGTTTCTCTGCGATGATTGTCTTCATTGTCTGTTGTTTTTGTGACATCCGCAACCGTGGGATAGACGGTCGCAGATGTCGGTTGTTATGATGGATGATTAACTCTGTGGATCAAGTGGCGGCAACTACATCTTCACGCTTCTTGCCTTTCTCTTTGGCTTCTGTTCCTCGGCGCTCTGTTCCTTCTGCTGCTTTTCGTTCTTTGGCGCAGACTGTCCCGGACTCAGCGGCTCCTTGGTGTGCTTGGTTGCCTCATGGGTCTTGCCCTGCTCGTTGACGGCGACTTGTACCTTGTTCTCGTTGGTAGGAATCTGTTCCTTTGCCTGTTTGATGTCTGGATTGTTGCGGTAGGAACGTGGCTGCATCTTGTCGAAATCGAACTTCACGTAGGCGGTATAGGTACCGCTGCCGTTCTTGTTCGGCACTTCCTTGATCTCGATGGTCTTGCCTGCCACATAGTCGTCCTTCTGCTGCTCGGTCAGTTCCTTCTTGAAATAGGTGTTGAGTCGGCGGATGGTTCCATCCTCATTGAGCCAGTGGTTGGGATCTTGCTGCTTCTTCTGACCACCCACATCACCTTCTGCCTTCTGCTCCTGCTTGTCAGCGGTTTGCTTCTTGTCTCCATTCTGTTTCTGACCTTGCGCCTGTCTTGTGCTGCCAGGCACGAACTCCACGCCACGCTGTTCCACATTCACCTGCAGCAGCGGTGTAAACTTGCGCCCGTTGGCAAGCTCAATCTCCTTACGAAGCGGAATACCTGAGTAGAGCACTCTCTTGTCGTCCTTGGTAATAGGTGTCTTGCCGATGGTATCGGGTATGCGCACCTTGTTGGTAGGGATGTCCACAATCTCATTGGTGAGACGGTCGATACTGATGAAATGAGGACGCAGTTCACCTGTGTTCTTGTCGGGGAAATCCACTACCTTTCCGAGGTTACCGTTCTGCAACAGGTTCTTCTTGTCCTCTGGAGTGAAGGTATAGCCTTTGTAAGCGACATCGAGTTTTGGCTCGTTGCGCACGAAATGCGGCACGAGTTGCAACTGGTCGTTATCGTCCTTACGGAATGACAGACGGGCCTGTATCTCTATCTGTTCACCGCCGAAGGTCGGCTTCACAATCACAAGCCCCGTCTTGCCGTAGTTGAGCAGGGCTTTCATATCCTTCTCATTCATACTGTTGAAGTCTATGCCATATTTGGCACCAAGTTCCTGCAGGTTCACATCGTTACCACTAATGAGGTTCTGCTTTACACCCGGAGCGGTCTGTGCCTGCTGTTCGGTTGCGGTCTGTTCTGGTTTCTGTTCCATGTCGTTCTCTTTTTCGTTGGTTTGTTCAGATGATACATTCTCTTTTTCGGTGTTAGCTTGCGTCTTGGACGCATCGTCCGATGATGCGGTTTCTTTCGCCTGACCTTCCGATTGCTTTGCCTCTTTCTCATAATTGGAGGTGTCAACCTTGTGGGCAGAAAGAATCTCCTTGTTAGCCTCCGGATCTTTCAGCAACTCCTTCATCACGCCAAGCAGGTTTTCCACCTGGTCTGCCGCTATGCGATAGAATCCGAATCGGCTTGGCTCCTTGCACTGGCGGAAGAAGTTTCTAAAGAAACTGTCCATCAAGTCACTGTTGCGGTCAAAACGCAGGAAGTCGGACGTGTTCTCCGCCTTGGCGGGTGCTCGCTTCGGTGTGCCGTCTCTGCTGAGTCCGGCGACGACGCTGATCTCGCCCGTCTTTTCGTCACGGACTACCAGCACGTCCTGTTCATCACTCTTTTTCTTTTGTCCCATAATTGTAAATGTTTAATGGTGAATACTTTTGTTATTTGAATTTTTGGTGAATGCGAGTCATATAATGCTCTACATTCTCCTGATTGAAATCCTTCACG
Source organism: Segatella copri (assembly GCF_949820605.1). Classification (NCBI taxonomy): domain Bacteria; kingdom Pseudomonadati; phylum Bacteroidota; class Bacteroidia; order Bacteroidales; family Prevotellaceae; genus Segatella; species Segatella copri. Next base: position 485,588 of record NZ_CATKVU010000007.1, on the reverse strand, counting down.
TTGTTCTTGATAAATTGCTTCACGTCTTCCTCCGTGTAGTAGGTCTTCTGTCCCAGCCGCTTGTAGGGAAGCACTCCCAGACTGCGGTAGCGTTGCAGGGAACGGGGAGAAATTTGAAACAAAAGACAGAGATCCTGGTTGTCGAGCAATTTCTCGTTGATGCCAGAGCATCCCTTGTCCTCTCCGCTTCGCTCATGTCTCAACATCAGCATGTCATAGATGCCGTCAATCTTCTTGTGCAGGTCATGCAGATATAATTCCAATCGTCTCAATGTTCCATCTTCCATACTCATGTCTCCTTGGCAATGGTTCGTTCCTCAATCAATTTCTGTACAGCGTTGATGCTATATCTGCATTGTCCGCGCACCATGAAGTACTCGATGCTGTTGGTAGAGCGCAAGCGCTGCAGGGTTCGCTTGCTTATCCCAAGTATTCTTGCTGCATCACTGCTTGTCAGCACAAGTTCCATGCTTCTTCTTTTGGTATTTTCTCTCGCATTGGAATATATGAGAGCTACCAACTTTGCCACGTCGGCAATCTGTTCTGTCAGCATCTTAAAGGCTGGACTTTCCATTGTTATTACTTCCATTTTGATTCCGTTTTAAATGTTACAAACTTTGCTGTTTTGATTTCTCGGTGGCAAAATTAATCATTTGCGAAATACCCGTTTAACAACTCATTAATGACCCACGTATAATTTTCTTGATTTTTCTTGCCAAGCGGTCGGCAAACCCCAGAAAAGTACTGCCACAGTTATTCATTTTCATTGTTTTTCAACATACACACATTAACTTTGCACCCGAATTTGTTGAACCAATAAAACAGAGAATATGGAAGTAGTAACAATGGAAAAGAAGGCATTCGACTTGATGATGGCAAGATACGATGCCTTGGTAAAGAAAGTTGAGTTGCTGAAGCATAAGGCTAACGGCAAGCGTCTGAACAAATGGCTTACAGGTCATGAGGTCTGCCAGCAACTTCGCATCAGCCAGCGCACCTTACAAAAACTTCGTGACCGCCGTTTCTTGGGGCATACCCAGATAGGTCGCCAATTCTATTACTGTCCCGAAGAGGTCAAAGCCATCGTTCCGCTTATCGCCAGAATCAAATCGGTATAGCGTAAAGCCAAACTCGCCCAAGGCAAAGCCGAAAACTTCACCCTGGGCGAGCCAACACATTTTATATTCACCACTTAATCCAAATTGTAAACAATGAACATGAACCAACTTCTTACGCATGAGAGCAAGTCGATAGACACCGCCATGCAATCCTTGAAGAAAGCCAACAACTGGCTATCTTCATTCATCGAGTCCTACAGCCCACCTTTGAACGGGGAGCGATACCTCACCGACAAGGAACTCTCCGAGCATTTGAAGCTTAGTCGCCGCACCTTGCAGGAATATCGCAAGCAAGGCATTTTGCCCTACATTATATTATGTGGCAAAACCCTCTATCCGGAATCCGAGATACAAGCACTTCTCACTGGTAATTACCGCAAGCCGATAATCGACGGCACTGTTTCATAAGAGGAGGGTACTGCTTCATAATAGTGAAACAAAAATAGCGTACAGGGTACAACGACAAAAATCGTTTCCTCTGTACGCTATTATTTATAAAGGTGTAGGAATCTTATTAAAAGATGAGAGATTCTAACTTGCACCTCTTGGCATCGTTCCGTTCATCACAATAATCATCGGATACTCGTGTTTTACTTGCTCTGCATGGCAATCCTTGCGGTTTACAACCTTACTGATAAACCATTGTCTGAACAACAAGGCTTGGTATGTATCCATTTGAAGTGCTATGGCGATAATCACTTCCATATCATAGACATGCGCAGAATATCCATTTTCAAGTTTGATGTATTGAGAAAGCTGGAAATCTTTCAGCACACTTTGTTTCCAAATGCGCTTGATGGTATTCTTCACTGCTGTCCCTGTTACATTCAACAGTTCGGCAATCTCCCAAACTGTCATCCACACCTCACCATGATGTGGGGCGTAGATGACCATTTCTTCTTGTATTGTTATCACTTGTCGTTTCATACTCTGCCATTTATAGTGTTAGTATTATCGTTGCAAACATTTCCAAACGTGAATTCCTCAATGTTATTAATCTGCTGAGACAACTTTTCCACGTCTTTGCTCAATTTCTCCTTGGTAATCTTGGCATACACCTGGGTTGTCTTTATGTCCTTGTGACCAAGCATTGAACTCACGGTTTCTATTGGAACTCCGTTGGAGAGGCAAACCGAGGTTGCGAACGAATGACGGCTCATGTGCCAGGACAGCGGCTTGGTGATACCACATCTTTTGCCCAGTCTTTTGAGCGAATCCATACAACTTTGGTAGTTGGGTACAGGAAACACCCTGCCGTCTTCACACAATCCACGGTATTTTTCCATAATCTGCTTGGGATAATCAAGCAACTTGATGTTGGCTTCCGTTCCAGTCTTCTGTCGATGGATAACGATCCATTCACCTTCATCGAAAAATTCCTTGATGTTCTCTTCCTTCAAGTTGTACAGATCAATGAAAGCGAGACCTGTAAAACAACAGAACAGGAACAAGTCACGCACCATACTCATCTTCTTTCTTGTGATAGGTGTTTCCATCAACAGGTGAATCTCTTCTTTGCTCAGAAACTCTCTTGTCGTCTCTTCTTCCTTGTACTCATATCGTCTGAAAGGGTCTTTTACGAGCCATTCATTATCTATGGCACGGAATACCATTGCACGGAGATTGCGGACAAACACCATCGCAGAGTTTATCTTCAAGTGCTTGTCGGTTCTGAGAAAAGTCTCGTAGTCTGTGATAAAAGGCAGCGATAACTCTTTCAGAGCAATATCCTTCACATGGTAATGCGTCTGCAAGAACTCGCCCACATAGGCACACCCGATTCTATACTTCGTGTATGTACTCAAAGATTTCATGCCAGCCTTATATTGCTTTTCCATTTCATCACGGCTTTGAGAATAGACTTTCATCAGTGTATGGCAACGATACTCCAAGCCAAGAAAGGCGTTCTTCACCTTGTCGGCAGTGACGAAGTTGTCCCTGTCCATAATCTCCTGATAATGCTTGCTGATACTCACACGCATCTTGTCCAATTTACGGTTCACCTCCAAAGCCTGCATACTCTTACCTATCATGCGTCCGCCCTTGGTGTCCCACAAATCTGGATTGGCAGTTGTCTTGCAACTGAACTGCGCCTGTGTTCCGTCCACTGTGATACGTCCCATAACTGGAACAGTACCATCTTTCTTTACTACCTGTCTTTTGAGGTAGAAGATAATTGAAAATGTACTCTTCATAACGTCATTCTTTTTTGCGTTCAAAATTAATACCTGAAGAGTCTTTTCTTGCTACGCATTTCACGGCAGAACACGGCAAATTTGGTTCGTAACCAAAAAACTTACGTTGCTCATTAGTAACTCACTATAAATCAGAGCGTTCAAATTCAATTCGTAACCTTCCTCATTCTTCCGAACCTTAACATTCCCCATTTGGGGTATAGGTTACGGATAGGTAACGTTCCTCTGTCTCATCTTGTCATATTCCCGTCTTCGTCTGTCCTCGCCACTTTTAACCAAAATGAGGAAAGTAACTGATAACCAGTAAACTTTCCTCATTCTTCTCTCAAACACTTTTTATATGTACTTTCTGTCCCAAAAATATGCTAAAATAGCCCATATCAACCCATAAGCACCATTTTTTCTGCCCAAAAGCTTGCATATATTACCAAAAAAAACTATCTTTGCCCAAAAACAATAAAATGGATTACAACATGATTGGGACCGCATGGTCGTTACTGCCTCCTATCGTCGCCATCGCTCTGGCGCTGAAGACAAAGGAGGTCTATTCTTCTCTTTTTATCGGTATCATACTGGGTGCCGTTCAATATTGCATTTCGATGGGAACAGGTTTCGACGGATTCCTCGTTCACCTTACCAATCATACCGTAAGCGAAGGCGATGAAGCCAAAGCTTACGGCTTGATACATTGCCTCTCCGATCCCTGGAATGTAGGCATTCTGGTATTCCTGGTGGTGTTGGGCAGCATCGTTTCACTGATGAACAAGGCGGGAGGTTCGGCAGCTTTCGGCCGTTGGGCTTCCAAGCATGTACACTCGAAGGTTGGCGTACAGATTGCTACCATCCTGCTCGGCATTCTGATATTCATCGACGATTACTTCAACTGCCTTACCGTGGGTTCGGTGATGCGTCCTATCGCTGTGCGCAACGGTGTTACCAAGGAGAAGCTGGCTTATCTCATCGATTCTACAGCCGCTCCAGTCTGCATCATCTCCCCTATCTCGAGTTGGGCAGCTGCGGTATCGGGCTTCGTATCGGGCGGAGAGAACGGACTGGCGCTTTTCTGCAAGGCGATACCTTTTAATTTCTACGCATTCTTTACCATCCTCTTTATGTTTGGCATCGTGATACTGGGCTTCGACTTCAAGGCGATGAGCAAGTATGATGCAAGACTGAAGGAATGGTACGAGCGAACCAATGGCGGGAAGCTCGATGAGGTGAGCGATACCAAACTGCAGATTGTTGAGCACGGTGTGGGAGCCAAACAGGAAGAGGATTCCAAGAACAAGGGAACCGTGAGCGACCTGGTGATTCCAATCATCATGCTGATTATCTTCTGCATGGCGGGCATGGTATATTCGGGCGGATTCTTCGATGCCGATAATGCCAACTATCTCAACTTTGTGGATTCCTTTGCTGCGAGCAATGCCTCTGTAGGCTTGGTAATCGGTTCATTGGCTTCCCTGATTCTTACCATCATGATGTTTACCATTCGCAAGACCTTGCCTTTCGATGAGGCGATGAGTAGTCTCATCAAGGGTTTTGAGGCGATGGTACCAGCCATTCTGATTCTTACTTTGGCATGGACGCTGAAGAGTATGACCGACTCGCTGGGTGCGGCAGAATATGTATCATCGGTTGTAGCGAGCAGTGCCTCAGAACTTCAGATGCTTCTTCCGGGCATCATCTTCCTGGTAGCAGGCTTTCTGGCATTTGCAACGGGTACCTCCTGGGGAACCTTCGGTATTCTGATTCCTATCTGCATCGCCGTATTCCCTGGTGCTGATCCTTTGCGCATCATTTCTATCTCGGCATGTATGGCTGGTGCGGTATGTGGCGACCATATCTCTCCTATCAGCGATACCACCATCATGGCGAGTGCAGGAGCGGAATGCAAGCATGTACATCATGTATCATCACAGTTGCCTTACGCCCTGACTGTAGCCGGTGTGAGTTTCCTCACCTTCATTGTGGCGGGATTCACTCATACGCTGGGTATGGTAACGAGTGCCATCATCTCGTGGATATTCGGTGTTGCCATGCTTGGTTTTGCTTTATATTATTTAAATAAGCGCCAAAAAGGTAAATAGTTCTTAATTTATTTGTATATTTGAAATATTTTCAATATCTTTGCATAAGAATTTAATAAAGAACATATTAATAACTTAATACAGAATACATTATGAAGGAATTAAAAGGAACAAAGACAGAGAAGAACCTCCAGGAGGCTTTCGCTGGTGAGTCACAGGCTCGTAACAAATATACCTATTTTGCAAGCAAGGCAAAGAAGGACGGTTTTGTACAGATAGCCAACATCTTTGAGGAGACAGCTGCTAACGAGAAGGAGCACGCTAAGTTGTGGTTCAAGTATCTGGAGGGCGGTGCTATCCAGGATACAGAGAAGAACCTGGAAGCTGCTGCCAATGGTGAGCACTATGAGTGGACCGATATGTATCCACGCATGGCAAAGGAGGCTCGTGAAGAGGGCTTCAACGAGATTGCAGCTAAGTTTGAGATGGTTGCTCAGATTGAGAAGCATCATGAGGAGCGTTATCGCAAGCTCTTGAAGAACGTACAGGACAAGCTCGTCTTCTCTCGTGACGGCGACTGCATCTGGCAGTGCTCTAACTGCGGACATATCGTAGTAGGCAAGAAGGCTCCTGAGGTTTGCCCAGTCTGCAACCACCCACAGAGCTACTTCCAGATTGAAGCACAGAATTACTAATTCTTGCTTGAGACGAAATATCTAACAGAACATATATAAATAAGAGAGGGTGTGTCATGGCCTTATGACACACCCTCTTTTTTATGATTTAGCTTGAACCATTTCCAACATGATTTCTATCAACCTTGGAACACCATACTGTTCTACCTCGTCCTCTTTCACCCAGATATAATCATCAGGGAGCAGGGGGCGGGTTTCTGTTTCCTGCAGATAGAAGTCGGCAAGGAGGATGCGATGGGTAAGTACATGCTTCACATCCTTAGCCAGGAGAAGAGGATTATGGACAAAGGCAGGCAGTTGCGGAGCATCTGATGCGTTATATGGTTCCCACAATCCTTGCCAGATATCACCCTCGCCGCGACGGTGGATAGCCACTTCGCCTTTACACCTTATATATATATAGGAGAGATGGCGCGTTTTCACCTTCAGTGTCTTGTTCTTCACCGGCAACTCCTCTACCCTTCCAGTCCTCAACGCCTCACAGGTTTCGGCAAGCGGACAGACAAGACATTTTGGAGATTGAGGAGTGCACTGGATAGCTCCGAAATCCATCATACCCTGGTTATAGGCAGCAACAGGCGATAATGCTGTATCAGAAAGTTGCTGAGCAGACGAAGCAGGCAAGAGTGATTGAGCCAACGCAGCAAACTCCTTTTTCCCCTGCGTTGAGTTGATAGGAGTATCTATTCCGAAGTAACGTGAAAGAACCCGGTACACATTGCCATCTACTACTGCCGCCAGAATATCAAATGCAAAAGAACCGATGGCTGCAGCAGTATAATCACCCACCCCTTTCAGGGCTTTGATACCTTCAAGCGTATCAGGGAAATGACCGAGCTCTACTATCTGTCTGGCAGCAGTATGAAGGTTGCGGGCTCGCGAGTAATACCCCAATCCCTGCCAGAGTTTCAAGACATCATCCTCGCTGGCAGCAGCCAAGTCTTCAACCTTGGGATAGGTCTTCATGAACCGCTCCCAATATTCCCATCCCTGTGCGATGCGGGTTTGCTGAAGGATGATTTCGCTCAGCCAGATGGCATAAGGATCCTTGGTTTCGCGCCAAGGCAATTCCCTACCATACTCACGAAACCAACGGATAATGACAGCCGAAAAACTATTCATAAAGTTCAATGTTCAAAGTAATTACTGTTCCGGATATTGCTCATAAATCTTCAGATCGAATTCATTCGCCAAGGCATAGGCATGCTCCATGATATCGGCGAGAATGTGCTCATAATTCACCCATACCTTATCCTTAATGAAGAAATAGAACTCGATAGGAAGACCGCATTGCGTGGCTTCCATGTGGCGCACCATCAATGTGAGATCGGTATTGACCTCCGGACGCTGGCGCAGATACTTCTCCATGAATTTACGGTAAAGCTGGAGATTGGTAGGAGCAAGGGCTGCAGGATTCTTTAAATCCTCAATATCCTTCCCTTCTTGTATATCTTTATCTATCGCCTTCTGCAACGACTCCTTCAACTTAAACGAATCTTCGGTGGCGAAATGCTTGGTAAGCAGAGTGCATTTTAATGTCTCATCCACCAGACGGACACTACGGAAATCGAAGTAAACCACGCGCTTCACTCTTCGTCCACCACTCTTCTGCATACCAATCCAGTTCTGGAACGAACCATTCACCAGGGTAATAGGCGAAATGGTAACGATGGTGTTATCAAAGTTGCGCACCTTCACGGTCGTGAGTGACATATCCTCAACGATACCATTGGCATCCACCGACTTCACCGTAATCCAGTCGCCCTTATGCAACATATCATTGCTGGTAAGACGCACACCAGCCGCCAATCCCGTGATGGTATCCTTAAAGACCAGCATCAGGACTGCCGAGGTAGCACCCAAACCGGCAAAGAGGGTCATCGGGTTTTTGCCTAGCAGGATGGCAATCACCACCACAGCAGCCACGAAGAGCATCAATACCCTGAGAACACCGCAGAAAGTATGGAAATACTGCTGAGCCGACGAGCGTCGTTCCTGAGAATCCTCCAATCCTTTGAAAGACCCGATGAAGACCAGAGCCGTACGCACCGACATCACCACGATATAGATGCCCGTAGCCCGCTCCAATATCTCCTTGAATATCGGATACTCCAGATAAATCAGCGGCATGAGCGACCATATCACCACAGCCGGCACAATATGGCAAGCCGAGGTGAGCACCTTCTTGTTCAGCAGCACATCATCCCAAGTGATGTCCGTCTTATCAGTAATCTTACTGATGAGCGGAACCAGTATCTTGCGACAAAGAAAATCGCTCAGCATCGCCAAGAGAATGGCTGTAATGGTGAGCAAGATATGGCGCAGCATGGGCACAAAATCACCGGTGACTCCTGCCCATGTTATCATTTCATCTACAAACTTACGAATTTCCTCCATAAAACTATTAACTATCAACTATAAACTATCAACTAACGCTCACGGTTGGCAGAGCAAAGTACATACTTTATCTGCAAAGTGTCTGGCATTATTGCCATGCATGATACCATTGTTAATGATGGCGAAACAGAGTTCATGACCATTGGCTGCGGTACAGTAACCCGCCAATGAGATGATGCCCGTCAACGTACCCGTCTTTGCTTTCACATTGCCATGCACAAAACTGTTCTTCATACGTTTCTTCAACGTACCGTCAACCCCACCGATAGGCAGCGAATGCTTCAGATGGTCCATGATATTACCGTTGAGATAAGCATAACGAAGCAGTTTCACCTCCAGTTCGGCACTGAGATAATTATAGAGCGAAAGTCCCGAGCCGTCAGCCAGTTTATATCTTGCCGGATCGAGTCCTATCTTGCGGATAAGCTGTCTTTCCACATTTCGGGCACTCTTGGCACTCGCCCATTTATTGCCCGTAGAAGCCGCAATCTGATAATACATGCTCTCGGCATAGAGATTATCACTCTCCTTCATCATCTTGTGCAGAATCTGATCCATCGTATGGAATCGGGTACAGACCGTAAAGGCACTCGCAGGGCAAGTCTTCTCTGAAGCCCCAAAGCAGGAATATTCGATGCCCTCCTCACGGAGCTTGGCAAGAAACTTATCCATAAAGATGTCCTTGCGCTGGAATACCAGTGGCGAAAGCACCGGATTGTCATCATCCCAGCACCAGCCTTCACCCAACAGGTCGGCATCCTTCAAAGAGCGGTCAGCATAGATGCTGCCACGGATGGTGTCAACACCCATATCCTTCAGACTATTGACAAATGCCGACATATCATCGCTGTTGAAACGGGGATCCATACCGCCTATACAATAGACATCACCCGTCAATACTCCATTCTCAATGGTACCGGTATATTTCAGAGTGGTTTTAAACTGGTAAGAACCGCCCAACTTATCGAGCGCCGTAATGGCAGTCAGGAGCTTCATCGTACTTGCCGGACGCATCAGCTGTTGTTCATTTCTCTGAAAGATACAAGAGTCAGCAGACAGGTCCCAGACCATCAGTCCTACCTGTGATGTTTCGAACATCTTGCTTTCAAGGAGTTTATCAATACCCACCTTCACCGATTCTGGCCAAGGCAAATTCTGCGCCAGCGTATCCGCAGCCAGTGAGTCAACGAGTGTAGAGTCGGAAATATCCTCCTCATCAACCGTTTCTATTCCCTCATCTTCAATCACATTCTGGGCCTGCACCGGTACAGAGATCCATACCATCATCAGACCCAACATCATATATATTATCTTTTTCATCACAATCAGTTCACCTGAACTTAAAAGAAATTATTTATTTTTGATTCTCTCCATAAATGCCTCTTCATTATCCGGCTGAACGGTCACAATATTATTATGTCCGTATTCGATGACCACACAATGGTCTAATCCGAAGAAAGTCTTGGCGATCTGTACATCAATGACATCACATAGCGGCACATTTCTGTTGGAAGAGAACCTGCCCTCATTGATGATGAGATATTCCATCTCCTCATCCAGGTCTATCGGTTTTACCATCTTGAAGGTATAGGTTGTATTCAGTATGCGCTCTATCATGCCCACGATGATGATAGCCACAAAGATGCCGATGATAGCCAGCTTGACCCAGAAGAAGTAGAGAGCCAGGATTGCGAACACCGCCACACCGATACGTGCCGTCAGCGTAAAACGCTTATGAAAAGTTCTATCTGCCATAACTTTGATTTATTACCTTATATTATTGTCGTTTTTACGACCTTTTGATAGTCTAAAAGACTATATAACCTTAAATTTCGCTGCAAAATTACAAAAAATCCCTCTCTTATTACTCATTTTAAAGATTAATTATTACTTTTGCAACGAATTAAGAATTAATTCTGAGAGAATGGGGCTGTTTTATACATAAAAACACCTATTCTTAATATTGAAATTAGATAAGAATAAACTCAATGGTTTATAAGTATGATTTTCTAATTATCGGCTCAGGAGTTGCCGGTATGAGTTACGCCCTGAAAGTAGCCAGAGCGCATAAAGGTAAGGTGTGTATGATTTGCAAAACCTCGCTCGACGAGGCTAACACGTCATTCGCACAAGGTGGTGTGGCGTCAGTTACCAACTTGGAAGTGGATAACTTCGACAAGCACATACAGGATACAATGATTGCTGGTGATTATATCAGCGATTATAAAGCAGTGAAGCAGGTTGTCACCATGGCACCGGAGCAGATCAAGGAGCTCGTGCAGTGGGGCGTCAACTTCGATAAGCAGCAGGACGGCAAGTTCGACCTACACCGTGAGGGCGGTCACAGCGAGTTCCGCATCCTTCATCATGCAGATGATACGGGTGCAGAAATCCAGCGCGGTCTGATGGAGGCTGTGCGCAACTGTCCGGATATCGATATCAAGGAAAATCATTTCGCCGTAGAGATTATCACTCAGCACCACTTGGGTGCCCGTGTTACCCGCCGCACTCCTTATATCAACTGTTACGGTGCATACGTATTGAATCCTGATACCCAGAAGGTGGATACCTATCTGAGCAAAGTAACCGTGATGTGTACCGGTGGATGCGGTGCTGTTTATCAAACTACTACCAACCCGGTGATTGCCACTGGCGATGGTGAGGCGATGGTATACCGTGCCAAGGGAACTGTAGCCGACATGGAGTTTGTCCAGTTCCACCCAACCGCTCTTTATCATCCGGGCGAGACCCATCCTGCCTTCCTCATCACCGAGGCTATGCGTGGTTATGGCGGCATCTTGCGTCTGCCTAACGGCGAAAGTTTCATGGAGAAATATGATAAGCGATTGAGTCTGGCTCCTCGTGACATCGTGGCTCGTGCCATCGATAAGGAGATGAAGATTCACGGATTGGATCATGTCTGTCTCGATGTAACCCATAAGAATCCAGAGGAGACCAAGCGTCACTTCCCTAATATCTACGCCAAGTGTCTGAGCATCGGCATCGACATCACCAAGGATTATATCCCTGTTCGTCCTGCCGCTCACTATATGTGTGGCGGTATTAAGGTAGATTTGAACGGCTGTTCAAGCATCAACCGTCTCTATGCCCTGGGCGAGTGTTCATGCACCGGTCTGCATGGCGGTAACCGTCTTGCCAGCAACTCGCTCATCGAGGCTGTGGTTTATGCCGAGACTGCTGCCAAGCACAGTATTGAACATGTAGATGAATACGACTTCAACGAGAAGGTACCAGAATGGAATGATGAAGGTACTTTGACCAACGAAGAGAAGGTGCTGATTACACAGAGCGTGAAAGAGGTGGGCGAATGCATGAGCAACTATGTAGGCATCGTGCGCAGCGATCTCCGTCTGAAGCGAGCATGGGACCGCCTCGATCTTCTCTACGAAGAGACAGAAAACCTCTTCAAGCGTGTAAAGGTAAGCAAGGAACTCTGCGAGCTCCGCAACATGATTAACGTGGGTTATCTCATCACCCGCATGGCGATAGAACGCAAGGAGAGCCGTGGTCTCCACTATACCATCGACTACCCTGTTCATGCTTACGACAAGAAGTAATCAAGAATTATCAGAATATTAAAAAAGCTCGGATGCTTGTGATGCATCCGAGCTTTTTTTATTTTCAAGAATTTGAGAATTAGAGAATTTACTTCCTACCTATTGGTTCTAGTGAATTTTCTTTTTATCTCGTCAGCGAGAACTTGATGCTCAGGCCGAAATCCTGTGTGGTGGTAGGATAACTGCTGCTCGACAGGAGCGGTGTGTTAGTCTGACGGTCATAATAGAAACTCATGGTAAGGAGTTTGCTGAAGGTATAATCGGCAGAGAAACTCAGTTTCAGAGCATTGTTGCCGCTACTGGCACTGCTTACCATTGAGGCAATATCACGAACGATGGCTGCCTGCTTGCGGAAACTGAAGTCAAGACGCAGATTCAGATCATGGTTGGTACCATTCTGAACTGTCTTGGTGGTCGACGCATTCTTATTGGCAGCATTATTATTGCCGCCCTTCGACTTGGAACGGGAGACCTTGGTGCCCCAACCGAAAACATCGAAGTTGTTGATGCGGTAACCCATACCGATTACCCAGTCCTTACTCAATGCCTCGTTCAGCTGCACACTCGTCATACTGAGGTTCAATACACGGGTCTGGCGATATTCTGCCTTCACCGTCATATTATTGTTGAATGTGACATCCATACCCAATAATGGCGAGAACGACTCGTTGATACTTACCTGCGAAATGTTGAACATGCTGCTTGGAGATGGATTGCCCGTAGTGACATCACTCACGAAGCCGAGACCGTTCATATACTCCTGGAAGGTGCTGTAACTGTTGTAGCTGCCAACCGCAAAGACGCTTTTGTAAGAGTGGTTGATGTTGACACTCTTGAAGTGCTCGTTGAACCAAGGCAGACGTCCCAGTCCACTGTAACGGATAGTCCAGTTTGGCAACATCCGACTCAATGCCGGGAATACCGAGAGCGAATTGCCACCCATCGAGGTATAAGCCTTGAGGAAGGCAGGAATCATGACATCGCTGCTATACTGGTTGACCGGCGTGCGGGAAGCATCAAACTTGCCGCCAGCCAGAGCCGAACCAGTCGGATAAACGGTACCTGCATACTGCGCCTCTACCCTATCTCTGAAACCAGCCAGCGAGTTGACAAACTTCTCGAAGGTCTTGCTGCGATACCCCGAATTGGCATTGCCCATTCCCTCGAAAGCCGAACCCAGCGAGATGGTAGTCATCTGGAAAGCTCCACTCTGGGTAGTTGGCGTTCCTTCATACATATACTGTATGCTCTTCTGCGTGGTCTTGGTGCGTGTGGCAGAGAGATCTATCTTGAAATCCTTGACAGGCTCCAGGGTGGCACGCAACGTAAGATTATCCGTTCTGCTGGTAGTGGCTGGTGTTGCGATACTGTCGTTGCAGAGCAGCCAGTCGTTGTTTCTAGCCTTCTCGATATAATCGTCGCTAACCATACCGAAGGCGAAGTCAAGACCCGGTGCCATCTGTCCCACCTTCTTCTGTCCGAAGGCATCACCCACACTAGGCAAGAAGCCCGGCAGGGTGAGCTGATAGCTGCTGCGATAATTGATGCTCACATTGCGCACCATCATTGCCAGGCGACTAGCCAACTGCAATCCCTTATACCATTTCTTATCATCAAGCGGTTCCTTAGCCAGTACGGAGAGTTTCACCTTCATGGCAGTATCTACCTTTGAGATGATTCTGATCTGGTTATTATCTACCTTTTTATATTTAAGCGGGAACACTTTGCCGTCTTCCGTCTTGGCATTCACAATCAGTCGCTTGGTATTCTTGCCGTGGCGTATCTTGAATGTGGTATCAGGCAGGAGGGTGATTTCCCGTTCGAAGGCACGCTTGTTCTTAGGCAACGCCTTCTTAGGATCAGCCGCCTGTTCCTTTGCTTCCTGCTTCTTTTTCTTTTTTTCCTGCTTCTTGCGCTGCATCTGTGCCCTACTCTGGGTACGGTCAAACTTATCGTTTACCTTCTTCAGGAAAAGCACATGGTTGTAGAGTTTCACCAGGTTGAAGTTTCCGTTCAATGTCAGTTCGCGCTGGGTATTGATGGTGTTTCCATACGAGTTACCCTCCTCATCCTCTGTACCGCGCTCCCAAGAATAGTTGGCATTGTAAGAGGCATCGCTGTTCACCCAGTCGAAGACAGGCAGCAGATTGAGAGGCACCTTGTAGGATGCCTGGAAATTCTGACTGTAGTCGAGCGGTGCACCCCAGTGGCGGATGCTGGTCCATACGGAATCCTTCCAGGCATGATACTGGTCGGCATAAAGATCCTTGTTGACCGGTGTATATGGTTCCTCTATCTGTGCATGGGTAGCACTCTGGAAGTTCATGTGCAGGTTCTTGGTCAGATCCCAGTTGATGGAGAACTCACGGTTCCAGAGGAACTGTTCACTGAAGGTGAGCGGCAACTTGGAGTCTACTCCGGCAGCTCCACTCATTAGGGTTTCCATATCGCGCTCCTGCAACTCGTAGTAGTCGCGCGTCATCTCGGTATTGAAGGCTATGTTCTGCGGCAGCCAGTTCAGTCCGAAACGTTTCAGAATGTCGAGCCACTTGCTCTTGTTCTTCAGTCCCTTGAATGGTTCCCAAGCCTTATAAACCGGGCTCCACGAATAATCCAGGGCTCCGCGCCAGTTGTCCTTGCGCTCATACATCGTCGTTTCACCCGTAGTATACTGATGCTGATGACTGTAGGTGAATGAGAAGTTGGCTGGATCGTATGGCATCGGATGGCGCTTGGTAGAGATACCCACCCGGGCATTCGAGATGGAGAAGTTGGTCTGCGTAATCTTGGTGGCAGCGATATTCTCGATAGAATCGCGCTCGTGCTTAGAGCCGGCGGCATCGAGGGCATCCTTCAATTCCATATCAGTATCCAGCGGATTATACTTAGGAGTGGTCTTCTCCTTGGTAACACTATAATATAAAGGTATGCTCACCTTCGCCTTGTCAGGGAAGAACTTACCCATTTCGAGCGATGTGGTCACACTGTAGGTACCGTAATTATCGGTAGTGCGACTTGCCACGCCATCTTCCAGACCGCCGAATCCCTCGCTGATGTATCTGCCGGTGGCATTCACGCTACCCAAATCGGAGAGTTGTACGTTGAGGTTGGCATTGGCAGCCCAACCGCCCGAATTATTGTGTTCCTTGAGTCGGAGTTCGTTAATCCATACCTCACCACTCTTGATGTCGGCAGAATTGTTTCTCACACCCAGCATCATGGTCTTCACCTCGCCAAGACTCGGATTACCCACGATGGTAATCTTGTTCTGCGGATGTTCTGCATCCATCATGGAATAAGGAGCGAGATAAGAAGCCACACCCTGTGCCTTCGCCTTGTTACGGTTTTTCTTCAATGCCGTAAAGACGCTCAGCGGCACATCGAGCATATTTTCCTCAGGCCATACCGCCTTACAGTCGGCAAGCACATAGCGGTTGTAGTTGGAGCGTGGCTCGGTGAGTTTCAGCGGGATTTCATACTCGTAGTAATTGTTCTTGTAATCGCTACCCAGACGGATGAAGACTGAGAGATCACCATCCTGCAGACGGGTGGTATTCTGCTCCAATGCATTGGCATGGGCAAACATCTGGATGCGCTTATACTGGCGCAGATCGATGGTAGAATTCCTGTAAACCGCCTTCGCCTCGCCTGTGCTCATATTCTTGACCACCAGACTCAACGCCTGCTCGTTCGCCTCAACCAACTGAGGCTGACTAGGATCCTGTTCGCGCTTGATACCCGGAGGCAATACATAGTTGACCGGTGTCTTCTCGCCGTTTTCTTCCAGACTCACGCTGCTTGCGTCGAGGGTTCCGCCACTGGCTGCGCCGAGCGGCTGATCATAGGTACGCCACTTGCCCATCACGAGGTCGAAGGTACCGAAACGCAGCACGATAGGTTTCTTGAAACCGGTGAGGAACATACGCATGAAGCGGATGCTGGAGAAATCGTTGATGTTGCCCTGACGGTTCTCAAACTCATCGATAGGTATGCGGAACTGATACCAGGTAACGGTAGACTTGGTATTATCACGCCAGGTCTGGCTGTATTCACGCTTATCTACAATATGATTGTTACCCACCACGAGATCTTCCGGACGGATGCTGACACGGTACTGGAAGTATTTCTCATATTCGTTGAGGGTATAATCCTGGTTGATATCCTCGACATCCGGCGTTGACTTATAAGAAGTATCATAGCCCTCAGAACGGCTGTCGCTGTCAGGCGAGTTGCCCTGAGGATTATTGATATACTTATATCGCTGCAAGATAGGAGCACGCATCTCATCCCAGTCGGAACCGCGGAAATAGTGATAGTCATCACGTGCCGGATCGGCAAAGATGCTGTCGAATACCGCCTGGTTCACCTTGCCCTGAATCTGGTCGAGATAAGCACTCTTGTAGAATTCCTGCTCCTCGGCATCAGTCAGTCCGTTGAAACCCACATCCTGCAAGGCTCTGCTGCCACTGGTGGTAGCAAAGGCATAGGTCACGGTGCTCTGGGTAGGAATCTTACCCCACTGGGTATAGGTGTAGCTCTTGCTGCCATCTACCGGCATACCACTCTCATAGAATTTCTTGCCATCACGCAGGATATCCTCGCTCACCTCGCCCAGGTTGATGTAGAAATCGCCACCATAATCGGCAGCATCAGCCTCTTCGCGGGAATAGATGAACGGATCGAGCATCCAGAACTCGATGTATTCGATGTTTGCCTGCTCGAAATCGTTGGTATCCAGCTTACGCATCATTCCGCCCCAGTTGCGCTGCGGATTCTGCAGGGTTCCGTCAGCCTGCAAATCTGTTACATTGAAGTTGTATGGTCCCGGCTCGCTTGGATAGTAAGCCAGATTGAGTACATTCAGGGTATTGGTAGCGCCCTGATAACTGCTCTGGTCGCGCAATGGGAAGAGCTCCTTGGTATAGACCTCGCGAACATAATGGTTACTCAACTGCTTGAGGTCGCCCTTAATATGTCCCGGAGTGAGCGAACTTCCACGGCGGGTGAACAGCGGATCGATGGTATACCAGGCTAGGCGCGAACGGTGGAAACCACTGCTCAGACCGGTCTTATCGCTGTAATCGTCCTTGAAATTGAGCGAAGGCACACTGGATATAAACCAGGAGGTAGGAGTCGTTACATCGATGGTAGTCTTCGTACCCTCGAAGTCATCGATATAAGATGCATTGTCCTGTGTGCCACCAGCCTCACCGGCAATGAGCTGGGCAAATTCTCCTGTAAAGGATATCTGCGATGGCTGGGTGAGGTGCAGGAATGGTATCTTGTCAAGCACATTGGTGAGCCACTGACTCTCCTTGCGCCAGTTGAGATTGATGCCCCAAAGGGTGTTCTTCAGCGGTTCGGAGCCCATGGATACCTTGGTGGTAAGCGCCTGTTCGGAGAGGTGCTGGATAGTACCGCTCAACTGGAAGTTCTTGGTAAAATCATACTCCCAGTTCAGTCCGAACATCGTTTTTCGGGTTTGTCCGAAATCGGTATTACTCTCCAGAGAAACGTTGACAGCCGTACCGGCATCGATAATGCTCTGGTTCAGGATGGTCACCTCACCGGCACTGTAATCTACCGAATAGTCGGTGCCCTCTTTCAGGGTGATACCGCCTGCCGTAACGACCACCGAGCCCTGTGGCACATTGTAGGCATCAAGCGAGATGACATTGGCTGCAGAGCCCTTGAACTGTCCCACAATCTGATACTTGTTCTTTTCGGCTATCTGCTTGGCTACGGTCTTCGTACTGTCATAAAGTTCAGTAAAGGCATACTTTTCTGCCTTGTCGGCAGCCACGCCCCGCTTGACCAGATAATCACGCATATAACTGCCGAAAGGCTCTACCTTCGGAATGAACACGCGTCCGTTAGAGATGGTATAGCCTTCTACATAATCGAAATATCCATTGCTGTGTGCCTTGTTGTTGTTATCCAGACGGTCGGCGCCCAGCACACGGATGATTGGCTGCTCCTTCACCTGCTGCTCAGGGATATAACTGAGATATACGCCGGTGGTATCGCTCTGGTATTTCACATCCAGGCGAAACTTCTCCTTCTCTATGGTAGAAGCCAGATAATAAACGTTCTTCATCATCAACCCCCAGTTGCCCTGTCGCGGATTATTACTGGTATTCTTGAGCGATTTCACGAAGAGTGCCTGCTTGGTATCGCTGAGATCGGATGCAAACTCGCCCACCTGATAGGTAACACCTCCCGATGTATACTCATAGGCTACGGCAAGTACCTGATCGGTCTGCAGACTGGTTTTCAATGAGATATAACCCAAGGCGGTATTGACTGTATACTCAGAAGAATTGAGCAGACGGGCACTCTCCAGCTTCTCATAATCGGCTCCGCCAACCAGTCCGCCTCCATCGAGAGTGGTTGCAGCCTGGTCGATGTCACGGGCAGCAGCATACTGCCCTGTCATCGCCGCATACTCTGTATTCGCCTGGTTAGAAGGCACCTGTCCGCTCGCCGCCCACATCGGGTTGCTCAGTTTCTGGTTCTCGCCCAGATCGGTCAGGGCTACGATGTTTCGGGTATTGGTGGTATTGCCGGTTTTGTTGGTAACCCACACCTCCACGCGGTTGATGGTGATGCCCGTGGTGAGATTAGGAAGTTTCTGCATCCAGGCATCATAATGATTTCTGAAATACTGGGAGAGGAAGAAGTGGCGGTTCTCCTCATAATCGGCCACATTCAGTTCGAAAGGGGTAAGCTGCACACCGCCCCTGGTAGATACGCTCTTCGATGCACTCTTCTTCTGCGAAGCTACCATCTGCAGCTTGAGTTTGCCAAACTGCATATCGGTTCTAACACCAAACAGACTGCTGGCACCTTTGATGAGCGAAGAGTTGGAAGGGAAGGAGACGTTGCCCGCCTCAACGAGTTTGATGATTTCATCTTCCTTGCCGTCGTACTTCAGTTTCATGTTCTGTGCATCGAAATCGAAGGTGGCATCGGTGTTGTAATTCAGGTTCATGTTCACCTTATCGCCCACCTTTCCGTTGACGTTGAGATTAATTTTCTCATCAAAATCCATCATCGTCGTCTTTCGGTTGCGGATAGGCAACGAAGGATTGTCGATGTTTTTCTTGTTGATACCGAACTTGAGTTCGGCAGAACCCTGTGTCTTCACTCTGATGCCACCAGGACCGAAGATTTTCTCGGCAGGTCCCAAGTCGAAGTGCATATCTGAGAAATCGAACTTCTCCTTGCCTTTTGCCTGGAAGATTTCATCGTTCTGCTTGCGAAAGTAGCTGTTGCGCTGCTGCTGTTCGGTCCATGCAAGATACTCTTTCGGAGTGAGCATGATAGGAGCCGAAAGCCAGGTTGAGCCCATGCGGTTGCCGATGATATAGCGGTCGAGGGTATCGTTGTAGACTACCTGATATTGCAGATTATCAGGACGTTTCAGGTCGAGCGGACTCTGATAGAGGTCGCTCAGGGAGTAAGGTTGGGTGCGCTGAATCTGCCAGCGGGTATGCAGCAGCGAATCGGGAATGGTATCTTCATCGAGCTGCACGGGCTGGGCTGTGCTGGTATGGGTTTTCTTTTTATCGTCCTGAAGTTGAGGCAAAGCTATCGCATAGCCGAAGGTTGCCACCATCAGCCAAGCCAATAGAAAAGATATGAATCTTTGCTTCTGTTTCATCGACAAAAAACTCCTAACTTATTTGATTTGCTTCAATGCCAGTTTCACAACCTGTTCTACGGGGAGATCAGGCTGTGACTTGAGGATATCTACTACTACCTTGGCAGATGGTGCCGGCGAGAAGCCGAGCATGGTGAGGGCGCTTACCGCCTCATCCTTTACGTCATTGTTTACCATCACCACATTGCCTCCGCTGGCTGGCAGTTCGTCAGCGATGCCGAGGCTCACGATTTTATCTTTCAGGTCGATGATGATTCGCTGTGCTGTCTTCAGTCCAATACCCTTCACGGTTTTCAGCACCTTGTCGTTACCTGTAGAGATGATTTCACAGAGTTCGCGTGGCGAGAGTGAAGAGAGAATCATACGGGCTGTATTTCCGCCTACTCCTGAAACGGTGATGAGGAGGCGGTAGAGTTCACGTTCCTGTTTGGTAGCAAAGCCGAAAAGGGTGAAAGAGTCATCTCTTCCACCAGCCACCAGCACTTCGTGAACATAGAGTTTCACTTCCTGTTTACCCTGAATGGCAGTATATGTATTGAGCGATATATTGAGTCCGTAGCCCACTCCCGCTGTCTCAACAACAGCCAGCGCAGGTGTCAGTTCTGTCAGATCGCCATGAATATATTCTATCATTTTCTTTTTCTCCTAATTAAATTAATATATTAATAACGTGCGAAGGGCGGGATTATTGTAATAGAGTTCCATAAAATTACGTCCCGACGTAGCATGTCATACGTCCCGACGCAGAGCCAGAGACGTCGGGACGCAGCAAAAGCTACGTCAGGACGTAATTCAAAGCACATCGGGAGGTATCGGAAAGGGGAAGTATGATGTTTCGCAACAAAATAACGAAACTGTAAGGCTCTTGCAGCAGATACCTTACAAATCTCCGCTTATTCATACCTAAAAACTATGATTTTACTACTTTTTGCAACTTTTATAAGTTAAAATTCTATTAAAACGTCACGTATTTCAAGAAAAAGCTATACTTTTGCAACCGGAAATAGAATGAAGAGCGGAAAACATATCCGTTGGATGACTAAACCGCAACAAATAAAAGAAATTAAAACAACAAAATAAAAGAAATAAGACAATGAAGAAATTTAGAGCAGCCGTAGTAGGATACGGCAACATCGGTAAGTTTACTGTTGAGGCACTCGAAGCAGCTCCTGACTTTGAGATTGCAGGTATTGTACGTCGCCAGGGTGCCAAGGACAAACCAGCTGAGTTGGCAAACTATGAAGTAGTAGATGACATCACCAAGTTGAAGGATGTAGATGTTGCTATCCTCGCAACCCCTACCCGCTCTTGCCCTGAGTATGCAGAGAAAATCGTTGCTCTCGGTATCAACACCGTAGACAGCTTCGATATCCACACCAGCATCCTCGACTACCGTACTAAGCAGATGGAGAACTGCAAGAAGGCTGGCAAGGTAAGCGTTATCTCTGCTGGTTGGGACCCAGGTTCTGATTCTATCGTACGTGTTCTGATGGAGAGCCTTGCTCCTAAGGGTTTGACATATACCAACTTCGGTCCTGGTATGAGTATGGGGCACTCAGTTTGTGTTCGTGGCAAGAAGGGCGTAAAGGAAGCGCTCTCTGTAACCATCCCATTGGGTGAGGGTATCCACCGCCGTATGGTATACGTAGAGTTGGAAGAAGGTGCCAAGCTTGAGGATGTAACAGCCGAAATCAAGGCTGATCCATACTTCGCTCATGATGAGACCCACGTATTTGCCGTAGCATCTGTAGATGACGTAAAGGATATGGGTCATGGTGTGAACCTCGTTCGCAAGGGTGTATCTGGCAAGACCCAGAACCAGCGTTTCGAGTTCAACATGAGAATCAACAACCCAGCCCTCACCGCTCAGGTATTGGTTAACGTAGCTCGTGCTTCATTCCGTCTGCAGCCAGGTTGCTACACCATGCCAGAGATTCCTGTCATCGATATGTTGCCAGGAACCCGTGAGGAAATCGTTGCAACACTCGTATAATTGGGAGTGAAGAACGAAGAGTGAAGAGTGAAGAATTTACTTGCATCACTATAATAAAACGGCTCGCAAAAAGTTTCGAATTCTTGCGAGCCTTTTCTATTCAACTAAAACCACTTATAATAACCCTGTCATATACAATGGCAAATAAGTAATCCCCTCCTCAACTTTCAAATCAGCAGTATGCAAAACATACGGGGTTGCCAGATAGCAACCATATTTAGCGATGCACTTTTTGAGAGAAGTGAGCGTGTATCTATTAGTAGACTTCACTTCTATCGGTGAAATATTATGCTTTGACGTTATTGTATCTTTGGCTATCAGGAAATCCAGTTCCATCCTTTCCTGGGCATTCTCCTTACTATATTTGGAAAAGAAATACAGCTTATGCCCTGCCGAACGTAACATCTGAGCAACTATATTCTCAACTATCATTCCGCCATTGAACTCCAGCTTATCTACCAGAAGCTTGTTATATAAGTTTTCAGATACTATCGTATTTTCATTGAAAGCATACCTCAGTTCGGGATAAGAAATAGTGCCTAAAAAAGTTGGTAATCTCCGATATTTTTTGTATCTTTGTAGTTGAAATCCAATTAGTTACAAACATAAAAAGATATCATTATGGAGATTACCAAGGACAAAGTTACAGAATTATTTTGTATTATTGATGAATTTTACAAAGTTTTTGATGCTGAAAATGCAGGAAAATTGCTTTTGGGTGAAGATGGAGTAAAGCGCAGACGACGTAAAGCCTCTTTATCTGATAGTGAAATCATGACGATTTTGCTGTATTTCCATTTCGGCTCGTTCCGAAACTTCAAGCATTATTACCTATTTTTTATTAGAGGAACTTTGAAGTCATATTTTCCAAATGCGGTGTCTTATAACCGTTTTGTAGAACTTGAAAGTCGCGTATTCTTCCCTCTTATGTTCTTCCTGAATCTCCGTGCTTTTGGCAGATGTACAGGTATAACCTTTGTTGATTCAACCATGATACCAATATGCCACAATCTCAGGCGTTATGCCAACAAAGTGTTCAAAGGCATTGCCACAAACGGAAAGGGAACAATGGGATGGTGTCATGGGTTCAAGCTACATCTGGCTTGTAATGATAGAGGTGAGATAATTGCTTTTGTTCTCACTGGTGCAAACGTTAGCGACAAAGATCCAACGGTATTCGATGTGTTGGCTAAACGTCTGTATGGTAAGCTGTTTGCAGATAAAGGCTATATCTCGCAAAAACTTTTCGATTCGCTTTTTGAGGAAGGCATCCAGTTGGTAACAGGACTGAGAGTGAACATGAAGAACAAACTAATGCCGTTCTATGACAAGATGATGCTACGCAAAAGATACATCATTGAAACGATTAATGACCTGTTGAAAAATACGGCTCAGATAGTACATTCACGTCACAGGTCTGTTGCGAATTTCATCATAAATATTATTTCTGCATTAGGGGCATACTGTTTCTTTGACAACAAGCCCAAGGCACTTACTGGATACGTTATCGAAGATACGAAACAGCTTAGTCTTTTCTAACATTGCATATTTTACATGAGGATTTTGTCTCAGCAACCATCCAAGATATATAGATGGTTGCCAAGCCTCTGTGTCCCTTATATAAAAACATTATAAAGCATTTAGATAGAGCTCGTTATCCCGAACTGAGGTAAAGCATGACTGATGAGCAAGCCCGTATCAGCCATATAGCATTTCAATGTCGTATCATCGGTATTCATGCCAAGACCGATACTTGGCTCTGTCGTATTATAGGCCATATTGACTATCATGGCATCTGACAGCCAAAAGAAAGCCGTTTCATAATCTCGCATTCTCGCCCCTTCTGTGAGTGTCTTCAACAGAAATTTCTTTTCATGTTTTTGAAGTTGAGAAGGAATTGTATCAAAAATCTGAGTAACTTTAAATACATAGGTTGAAGCATACTTTTGAATATCGTTACGATATAAGGTAAGAATTTGGCGCTTCACTCGATCCACCTTATTGAAATCTCTGGTTTCTACAAATTTAGCTACAGCTTGTGGCATTCCTCCAACTATGAGATACTGTCTGAAATAGTCCATTGTCATGCGATGCATCATTTGTCCCATCTCATGCTTTTTCTTTAAGTTCATTCGTATAAGCGGCATCAGGGTTTCATTGTTCAATGCCCACAAGAACTCCTCAAAATCCATAGGATACATCAATATTTCTTCCTCCTCAGAAGGAATCATGATATCCTCTACGTTTTTTTTGATAGAAACAAGCGAACCAGTCTCTATATAATCGTAACGCCCATCTTCAACCAGATACTTGATAGCTGTACGAGCCCGAGGATACAATTGCACCTCATCAAAGATTATAACTGATTTTCTTGGATATAGAGGTGTATTAGTGAAACTGCTTAAATACATAAAGAATGTATCCAAGTCATCCAGATAGGTTTCGAACAAGGATTTTATGTTCTTTCCTATCTTATTGAAATCAAGTAAAATATAACTTTTATATTCTTTTCGGGCGAATTCCTTTACGATATAGCTCTTTCCTACACGACGGGCACCATTGATGAGAACAGCACTTTCTCCGTTCTGTTCTTCTTTCCATTTCTTGAGTTGATCATATACTTTTCTTCTCATAATTTACACCTATCCTAGATTAATAATATCAGATAAATACACCTATCCGCGATTAATATTCCCCATTTTTTACACCTATCCGCGATTATCAGATGGTACAAATATACACATATCCGCGATTATCTCCAAGAAAAAGCCATTTTTTAATATCTTTTAATTTTAGGAATAAGATGATAACGATACGCAAGATACATAATATTGGTATGGTATAAACATCATGCTTTAAGTCCATTGTAGCTTTGTTTTATCATCCATTGCAAGCATGTGAATTAGCCACAGGAACTGTATCTATCGGCATGAAGAAGTAGATCTATCTAATTGTCGGCAGCCGTCAGCAAGGTTGCTTGCATATGGCAGCAGCATTGTCGGCATATGCCAGCAAGGTTGCCGACAGCTGCCGGCAACCTTACGAAACAATATTTAAAAGGTAAATAATACAGGTTTCTAAGACTATTTAAATAACTTATCAAAAGCTATATTATTTATGTGTCATGATATCAAGCACCATATCATCAGTAGCTCTCATCGCATCGGCACCGATGCTCGTGAGGTTGTGGATGCACTTATCCACATCATCATCTACGATACCCTCGGCAGAGGTGACACACTTGCCTTCCATAGAAAGGAGGGCAGAAAGAAGAGCGGTGCTGACACCTGATGAAATCTTCAGGGCACAACTTGGTTTCGCTCCGTCACAAATCATACCGGTGAGATTGGCTATCATATTCTTGACAGAATTGCAGATGCGGGTATAATCGCCACCCATCAGATAGGTGATGCCGCAACTGCTGCCCGTACTGGCTACCACACAACCGCAAAGAGCTGAAAGTTTGCCTAAGCTCTGCTTGATATAGATAGCCGTCAAGTGACTGAGCATCAGGGCACGGATCATTTCCTCCTCGGTATTCTCGTTCTCCAGCGCATAAACCACCACAGGATTCGTTGCACAGATGCCCTGGTTGCCGCTGCCGCTGTTACTCATCACCGGAATCATGGCGCCACCCATACGGGCATCGCAGGCTGAAGCGGTGCGGGAGATGATATGCGAGAAAATATTATCGCCGAAGATACCATGACTCAACGGACGGTCCATCGTCTTGCCCAAACAGTGACCATAGTTGCCTTTGATACTCAACTCGGCAGCCTTCATATTATAGTCTCTGGTCTTGAGAATGAAAGAAATCTCATCGAGCGGAGCTGTTGTTGCAAACTCGTAAACCATCGGGAAATTGAGCTGGATGTCGTCATCAGCCTCATCGTCCACAGTACCGCCACGCTTATCGAGCACCACCTCACCATTACGCTCAACATACACAAAATGGGTATGAGAACCGGAGATAATTGCCGTAGCCTGGTCTTCACCGGCATGACAGATGATTTCGATATAGAGTTTATCCACATCACCCTGCTTCAGTTTGATGTTGATATCCGCATCCTTGATATATTGTTTGCCTTGCTCCAGACTGTCGGGAGTGAGGTCTTTCAACACTTCCAGCTGATAGTCAGGCTTTCCGATGAGCGCCCCCAGCGATACGGCGATAGGCAAGCCGATCATACCCGTACCAGGAATGCCGACACCCATAGCATTCTTGAGCATATTAGGACTCAGAAGAACTTCAATACGTTCAGGGCGCTTGCCCAATGTAGTAGCAGCCTTGGCTGTACATAGTGCCACAGCCATCGGTTCGGTACAGCCGATGGCAGGAACCACCTCTTTATTAACGAGCGCAATAATGCGCTCACGCTTACTTTTCTCTAACATAATCTATATAACTTTTATATAAATAACGTTCTTACCATTATTTCGGGTACAAAAATACAAAAAATAAACCGTATTCTTCTCTTTTCTCGAGAAAAATACGGTTTAAATCTATATTTCTTGATGAATTAGTCTTCCAACTGGAACAGAGGATCATCTGGAGTCAGCATGGTTGGCTTCTGGTCGAATTCCTTCAAGAGCTGCTCAGAAGCATACTTCTTGTCAACCACCAGGCGGAACATGTACTCGTTGAACCAATCGTTGGTCATGATGAAGCAACCGGCAAAACCATTGTCGGCACCCCAACTGTTCTCCACCTTCCACTTTACAGGCTTGCCATTGGCATCGAGATCTACAGCTGTCAGCGTCATGGCATGAGTAGAACCGCTATCGAAAGTAGCGATACGGTCAGCCTTGTTCATTGGGAATGAGGTATTGAAGAGGCTTCCATAGTCGAAGTTGTCGAGTGCCAGATAGCCGCGCTTTCTATCAAGTTGCTTGCCCACATCATAGCTTGAATACATCTTATGCCCGTCCTTCAGAGAGGCGATGGCGAGCTGGGCAATCTCCTCCATAGGCAGGTTCAGATACTTCCAGTTATGACCATCATAAGTATGACGGTCGTACTCTACCTCGTATGTCTTGTGGTAAGGACGGCGTGGATCGTTCATCACCATCAGGAAGGTACCGTTCAGGTCCTTGCCTACGGTTTCCTCATAGAAACTCTTAGGAGTATACTTCTTCGCCTCGCCAATCTGCTTGCCATCCTTGTCGCGGAAAGCATAGGTAAATTCCTTTACCGGTTCACCGAGAGTAAGACTCAGCATGTGATAAACCTGACCGAGCATCTCGTTCTTGCGAGCCTGGATAGCTGCCGACTTCTTACCCTGAGCCACCATCTTGCGGAGTTCCAGACCATACTCGCGGAGCTTGCTGCTTACGAGACGGCTCATCTTGGAAGTATTGTTGCTTGAGTAAGTCTCAGGCTGGGCACTCATAGGTACAAGACCATACTTGCTTGCCAAATCGGCAACACCACAGAAAGTACCACCATCATTGAGCGGATTCTTGAAGAAGAACTGCACCTGAGGATCCTCGATGCTCTTCTTGCCAAGGTCGATAACACCCTGAAGCATCAGGTTAGCCTTCTCCAGCTGGTCATAGAAGAAGAGATAATCCTGAGAATACTCCACCACTCTACCCTGCTTGTCGTTGATAGCAAAGTTGGAACGGAGCACATTGAAACCGCTGAACATCCAGCAGCGGCCCGAACTCTTCTGGTTGTGAATGCTCTGCGAAGGAGTCTCGATGCTGAAATGAGTATCCACCGGGACCTCGTTGGCATGATTCTTCACAAGGTCATCAATGCTGTTGTTGGCAATAGCATTGAAGAGTGCCTTGTTGGCTACACCTGCCTGCTGGTTTTTCTCCATCTGCTGGAGAGCAGACTGACTGATGCCGCCACCCTTGGTCTGCGCCATCAGAGACATGGAAGCCATCATCATGGCTCCCAAAAGTAATACATTTTTTCTCATCACGATAAAGGTATTTATTTGCTTATTGTTATATAACTAATTCCGGATTTCATTCCTTTTTCAGAATTTTCCTTTGCAAAAATACAAAGAATAATCGGAAAAAGCGAAAATATTGCCTCAAAAGTGCTTTATATAGGAAAAAAGCATTATCTTTGCACAAGATTTTCACGAAGAAAACATGGACAAGAACAAGTTTAGTCTATTAAATAGTATAAAATACCCGGAAGATTTGAGACGGCTGAGCATTGACCAGCTGCCACAAGTCTGCAAAGAGTTAAGAGAAGACATTATCGACGAGGTTGCCGTCAACCCCGGTCATTTTGCCTCCTCTCTTGGCGTGGTGGAAATAACCGTAGCCCTACATTATATCTACAACACCCCATACGACCGTATTGTATGGGATGTGGGACACCAGGCCTACGGACATAAGATATTAACAGGACGCCGCGACAACTTCTGCACCAACCGCAAGTTGCACGGCATCCGTCCATTCCCTACACCTTTAGAAAGCGAATATGATACCTTCGCCTGCGGACATGCGAGCAATTCCATCTCCGCAGCACTCGGTATGGCCGTTGCCGCACGCGAAAACGGAGATACCGACAGGCACGTGGTAGCCGTCATTGGCGATGGAGCCATGAGCGGCGGACTGGCTTTCGAGGGACTGAACAACGTATCAAGTACACCTAACGACATGCTCATCATCCTGAACGACAACGATATGAGCATCGACCGGGCTGTGGGCGGTATGGAGAAATATCTCCTGAACCTCGATACCAACGAGACCTACAACCGCCTCCGTTTCAAGGCATCGCAGTGGCTGCACTCCAAAGGCTATCTCAACGAAGACCGCAAGAAGGGCATCCTGCGCCTGAACAATGCACTGAAGTCGGCACTGAGTCATCAGCAGAACATCTTCGAGGGTATGAATATCCGCTACTTCGGACCTTTCGATGGTCATGACGTGAAGGAAGTGGCGAGAGTGCTCAAACAGCTTAAGAACATGAAGGGTCCTAAGCTGCTGCATCTGCATACCACCAAGGGAAAGGGTTACGAACCAGCCGAGAAGAGTGCTACCATCTGGCACGCGCCAGGCAAATTCGATCCGGAAACGGGTGAGAGAATCATTGCCGATACCAGCAACCAGCCTCCTAAATATCAGGATGTTTTCGGTGAGACGCTGCTGGAACTGGCTCAGAAGAACCCGAAGATTGTAGGTGTGACGCCAGCCATGCCTACAGGATGCTCCATGAACATCATGATGAAGGCGATGCCAAACCGTACCTTCGATGTAGGTATCGCCGAGGGGCATGCCGTCACCTTCTCTGGAGGTATGGCGAAAGACGGACTCATCCCATTCTGCAATATCTACAGTTCGTTTGCACAGCGTGCCTACGATAACATCATCCACGACATGGCACTGCTCAACCTGCCGGTTATCATGTGTCTGGACCGTGCCGGACTGGTAGGTGAAGACGGACCAACCCATCATGGTGCCTTCGACATGGCGGCTCTCCGTCCGATTCCGCATCTCACCATCGCATCTCCGATGAACGAACATGAGTTGCGCAACCTGATGTATTCAGCCCAGTTGCCAGGTCATGGCAGCTATGTTATCCGTTATCCGAGAGGCAAGGGTGTGCTCGTAGACTGGCGCAACCCGATGGAGGAAATCAAGACCGGTACCGGCAGAAAGCAGAAAGACGGCACCGATGTGGCCGTTCTCACCATCGGTCCTATCGGAAACGATGCCGCTCAAGCTATCGCTGAGGTAGAAGCCGAAACCGGAATGAGCATCGCCCACTACGATATGCGATTCCTCAAGCCACTCGATGAAGACATTCTGAAAGAGGTGGGCGAAAAGTTCAGCCGCATCATCACCATCGAAGACGGCGTTCGTATGGGCGGTATGGGCTCAGCCGTACTGGAATGGATGAACGACCATGACTATCAGCCAAAGATGACCCGAATGGGATTGCCAGATGAGTTTGTGGAACACGGAACCGTGGCACAGCTCAGGGAAATCGTGCATCTCGATAAAGAATCAATCAAAGAAGCAATTAAGAAATGAAAATAATCATAGCTGGCGCATATGCCATAGGTACTCACCTGGCGAGACTCCTGTCACGCAGCAATGAAGAGATTACGCTCATCGATGAAAGCGAAGAGCGCCTGGCAAGCATTGGCTCCGACTGCGACCTGCTCACCATGCTGGGCAAGCCTACCAGTCTTCACATCTTACGCGATGCGGGGGTTGCAGATGCCGACCTCTTCATTGCCGTTACTCCGGTAGAAAGTACCAACATCACAGCTAGCATCCTTGCCAAGAACCTGGGTGCCAAAAGAACGGTGGCCCGTGTGGATAATCCGGAATATATGGATCAGCAGGCTCAGGAATTCTTCAAAGAATTAGGTATCAGCAAACTGATTTATCCGGAGATGCTCGCAGCCGTAGATATCAATAACGGACTGAAAATGAGTTGGGTACGCCAACGCTGGGATGTACACGACGGCGCACTCGTCATGCTCGGCATCAAACTGCGCGAAGGATGCGAGATACTGAACGAACCGCTCAAGAACATCAGCGGTCCTAACGACCCATACCACGTGGTAGCCATCAAGCGAGGCAGCGATACCATCATCCCTGGCGGTAACGACGAGCTGAAACTCTACGACCTCGCCTACTTCATGACCACCCGCAACTATATCCCATATATCCGCAAGATTGTAGGCAAGGAGCACTATGTGGATGTGAAGAACGTGATGATTATGGGTGGCGGACGCACAGCCGTAAGAGCCGTGAAGAAGATGCCGGAATATATGGAATGCAAGATTATCGAGATGAGCGAGGAGCGCTGCGAATATCTCAACGATATTCTCGATGAGAACAAGACGCTCATCATTCATGGTGACGGACGCGACATTCCGCTACTCGTAGAAGAAGGTATCCGCAGTACCCAGGCCTTCGTGGCACTGACCGGTAACGCCGAAACCAATATTCTGGCCTGTCTTACCGCCAAGAGAATGGGTGTGCGCAAGACGGTGGCTGCCGTAGAAAACGTAGACTACGTGAGCATGGCAGAGAGTCTGGATATCGGTACCATCATCAACAAGAAGATGATTGCCGCCAGCTACATCTACCAGATGATGCTTGATGCTGACGTGATGAACGTGAGATTCCTGATGAGCGCTAACGCCGATGTGGCTGAGTTTATAGCCAAAGAAGGTTCGAAGGTAACCCAAAAACCGGTGAAGGAACTCGGCATGCCTATCGGTGTAACCATCGGTGGACTGGTTCGCGGTGAAGAAGGAATGCTCGTTTCGGGTAATACACAGATAGAACCGGGCGACTCGGTGATGGTTTTCTGCCACAACATCAACATGAAGAAAATTGAGAAATACTTCATCTAAGCGTGAAGGAGATAGAGAAATACTTCATATATGATAAACAGAAAATTAATATATAAGATTTTAGGGCAACTGCTTTTCATAGAAGCATTCCTGCTCTTCGTCAGTCTGCTGGTAGCTTTCTATTACCAGCAGGACGACATCTTTGCCTTCATTGTGGCAACACTTACCACTATCGGAGGCGGACTGGTGCTGAAATGGCGAGGACACGGAGCAGATAACTCAATGTCGCGCCGTGATGCCTATCTCGTGGTAACGCTCTCATGGATTGTATTCAGTTTCTTCGGAACCCTCCCCTTCATGGTGAGTGGATACATCAACAACTTTACCGATGCCTACTTTGAAACCATGTCGGGATTTACGACAACGGGAGCCACGATATTAGACGATGTAGAATGTTTTCCCCACGGACTGCTTTTCTGGCGTTCGCTCACCCAATGGATAGGCGGTCTGGGAATCGTGTTCTTCACCATCGCCCTGCTGCCATCGCTTGTAGGAGGACAGACCAAGGTGTTTGCTGCCGAGGCAACAGGACCTATCAAAACGAAATTGCATCCCCGGCTTTCCACTTCGGCCAAATGGATATGGAGTATCTATCTGATGCTCACCATCGCCTGCATCGCCTCCTACTATGTGGCAGGAATGAATCTCTTCGACAGTTTCAACTATGCGATGAGCACGACGGCAACGGGTGGTTTCGCTACCCACAACAGCAGTACCGAGTTCTTCCATTCACCAGCGCTGGAATACATCTGTACGTTCTTCTGTTTCCTGTCGGGTGTGAACTTCACCCTGCTCTATGCAGCCGTCATCAAGTTTAAAATCAAGGATCTGTTCAAGAACTCAGAGTTTAAGTTCTATGCATTCATGGTTGCTGCATTCAGCGCCTTCATCATGGTAGAGCTGATGGTGATGCGCAACTACGATGTGGAGCATGCCTTCAGAAGTGCTATCTTCCAGGTGGTTTCTTTCATCACCACCACCGGTCTGTTTAACGACGATGCTGCTGTGTGGCCTCATGTTACCTGGGTGGTATTGGCAGCCTGCATGTTCTTCGGAGCCTGCTCGGGCAGTACGAGTGGAGGTTTGAAATGTATCCGTGGCGTGATGCTGGTAAGAATGGTGAAGAATGAATTCCGCCAGATTCTGCATCCTAACGCCGTGCTGCCATTGAAGATTGATGGTGTGAACGTACCGATGCAGAAGCGTGTTACGCTGCTTGCCTTCCTCACCACTTATCTCATCATCTGTCTGGTGATATCGTTCACGATGATAGCCATGGGCATCGACAATACAAATGCCATCACCATCACCCTGAGTTGTGTGGGTAATGTGGGACCTACGCTGGGTACGGAAATCGGACCAACCATGTCGTGGAGCGAACTGCCGGATGTGGCAAAATGGTTCTGCTCGCTGATGATGCTCATCGGTCGTCTGGAAATATTCAGTGTGCTGGTTATCTTTACACCAGCATTCTGGAGAGAGAACTAACATACCCAGAGGGGGAGTTAGAAAATAAAAGAGAAGTTGATATTTGAAGTAAGAAATACGCTTACTAGACTAAGTATATTTCGCACAAAAAGCGTTATATATAATAAGGTATAGGTTCAGCAAGAGCCTTACCGGAGAGTAAGAAACCGTACTGAAGAGTACATTTATAAACTAAATATAGGTAATAATGAAACCATTAAAATTTCAACCGCTATTAAAATCCACCATCTGGGGTGGCAGTAAGATTATCACTTTCAAGCATCTCGACGTAAAGCAAGAGAATGTGGGAGAAAGCTGGGAAATCTCTGGAGTACCAGGAAATGAAAGCATCGTAGCCGATGGCGAGATGCAGGGCAAGAATCTCAACGAGGTTGTTGCAGAACGGAAGGGAAGCTTCCTCGGAGAAGAGAACTACAAGCGTTTCGGCAATGAGTTTCCACTGCTCATCAAGTTTATCGATGCCAACCGCGACCTCTCTATCCAGGTGCATCCTAATGATGAAATTGCCAAGAAGCAAGGTAAGGAACGCGGCAAGACCGAGATGTGGTATGCGCTGCCATGCGAGCCGGATGCCAAACTCTACAACGGCTTGAAGATGCAGATTACTCCTGAGCAGTACAAGGAGATGGTAGAGAACGATACCATCACCGATGCCCTGGCTCAGTATAACATGAAGGAGGACGACTGCTTCTTTATCCCAGCCGGCAGAATTCACGCCATCGGAACAGGCTGTTTCGTTGTCGAGATTCAGCAGACCAGCGATGTTACCTATCGCATCTACGACTTCAAACGCAAGGACAAGGATGGCAACTATCGTCAGCTCCACACCAAGGAGGCTGCTGAGTGCATCGACTACACCGTATTGCCAGACTATCGCCAGCACTACACTCCTGCCAAGAATCAGGGTGTAAGCATGGTGCAGTGTCCTTACTTCACCACAGCCGTTTATGATCTCGATGAGCCAATGACGCTGGATTATTCAGAATTGGACAGCTTCGTGATTCTGATTGGCTTGAAGGGTGAGTCTAAGATTACCGACAACGAGGGTAACGAGATTACGCTCCAGGGCGGCGAAAGCATCGTTGTTCCTGCCAGCACCAAGACATTGAAGATAGAAGGAACCTTGAAGTTCCTGGAGACATACGTATAAATTTAAAGGTAAAAAAGTAAAAAGGTAAAAAGAGCCTGGCGGGATGTCATCTGCCTGCTTTCTTTTTACTTTTTTACCCTTTTTACTTTTTCCATTCAATATCCCAAAACAAATAATTTCAACTAAAAAGTTGAAAATAGCGAAAAATAATTTGTATTTTTCAACTAATTAATGTATATTTGCAGCACAAAATAAATATCAAACAATGAATAAAGAAGATGAAGTCTCGCTATTTCTAAAGCGTTTCAAGGACAAAGCTAAAATATTTGGCATAGTCTTCCGTGACGATAGAGGAAAAAATACTCAAGCCCTATTGGACTTGGAAATTACAGCCCTCAAACGTCTCGAAATCATCAAGAACCTAGAAGTTGATGATTTCGTAGAAGGTCCCTTAGAAGACACGCTTAACAAAGTGGCAGATTTATGGGTGTTTGGAAAGAAAGTAAAATCGCAGGATGTCTATATCAAAATTTCGATGGGCATCGCTAACAATAGCGCCGTGTGCATCTCTTTCCATGTCGCAGAGTATAAACTGGTTTATCAATTCAAATAAAAGAAGAAATGATGAAAAGTCCATTTACAGGAGGAAATGTAGTACTGCATTCGGAGAAACGAACAGCAGTTTTCAGAAAAGAAAAGTTCGAATACACTTTTCTTAGCTATCAGTGCGTAGATACACGCGAACTGTTTACAACAACAGAATTGGATACCGCCAATACAATGCAGATATATAATCAATATCGTACTAAGTATGGAATTCCATTCCCTGACGAGATACGCAGTATACGCAGAAAATATGGTCTGTCGGCCACCAAGATGTCAGTGATATTGGGGTTCGGTGAAAACCAATATCGACTGTACGAGAATGGTGATATGCCAAGTCTTACAAACGGAAGGATACTGAAGACCATACAAGTACCTGCAGTGTTTGCCACATTTGTTGAAGCTGCCAAAAACTTACTGAATACAGAGGAATACGACAAGATTATGTTGTGTATCGAGGAATTAGAATATGAATCAAACACCTCGAAACTTATCAAACAATTGATTTTTACTACCGATGGAAGAAATCAATGGAATGGCTATGCCCTGCCTTCAATAAGCAAATTAAAAAACACGATGCTGTACTTCATAGAGAAATTTAACGGAGTCTTCGTTACACAAATGAACAAACTTCTCTTCTATGCCGACTTTCTTGCCTACAGGAGCAGAGGATTAGGATTGACAGGCTTAGTATTTAAGGCAGTACCTTACGGACCAGTCCCAGAGCGATGGGACCGGGTGTATAGTCTCGTGGATGATATAGAGCAAATGCCTATCGAAAGCAAGAATGGAAACAGTGGAACAAAACTTGTGTCAGCATTGGAATTTGACGAAGCAAGTCTCAGTGAAGAAGAACTAAGTTGTCTCGCTAAGGTCTATGAAACATTCAAGAATGAAACGCCAAACACAATCTCGGAAATCAGCCATCATGAAGCAGCATGGCTCGACAACATAGGCAGTCATGGACGAATAGACTACGACTATGCCTTCTCGCTGAAGGCACTGTAAAAACGAGAACTCGAAAACCGGTTTCATTGAGTTGGAACCGGTTTTCGAGTGACTCACATTTAGCCCAAACACAAATTATAAAACAAATTCACCTTATATAATAATGCATGCGAGATAAAAAGTACATCTACATGCATAGAAGTTTGTATTTTACCTTCATTTTCAAAAATTCTCCGTATTTTTTTTGGTTATTTCGGTAACTTTTATTATTTTTGCAGTACTGTTTCGTACTTACTGTATGATATGACAGCAAACAGCCCTATACAGAAGTCGCTTAAAAGAGTGACACTTTGTTAAGGGCAAACATAAAAAAGCGTTATTGCGCTTGGTTTTTGACCTTTGGAACTTAGGACACTCCAAATCTCACGTCAAAGAACCATGCAACGATGATGCCTATGGGTATGTATATATGTACCTTCCATTAGACAGCTCCCAAAGAGCTGTCTATATGGGAGTATACCTACACATATCGGCGTGGGGTCTCGTTGCTTGTTCTGACGTGAAAGGCAAGTCCTAAGGCCTCAAAGGTGGAGCGAGCAACAGTAGGCTTCACGCTTTTTCGTGCATATTGGCACATAACCTAATTATAACCGTCTGAATTGGAGCCATAGGACACAAATTATAGGATAAAACTATGTGCTCAGAGGAACTGAAAGAACTAGTCTATCTTGCTATCGAGCCAAATGAGTTTGACAACCACAAAAGGCATGTTATCTATAAGCGAGCTAAGAAAGAAGGGGCATCCAAGGAAGAGGTTGACAGCTTAATCTTTACCGCCCTTGCCAAGAAACGTCATACCATTCAAACCACAACGGATAAGGAATTTCACAAGTCGTTTTTCCTTAAACGTGTATATGTTAATGGTTCAAGGTTTTGGGTGCAGGAAATCTATTGCGATGGCAAAAGTATTAAGGCAAGAAGAAAACATCGTTATTTTTTATGGGGAGAACCAAAAGAACGCAGTTTACCATTAGATGACATGATTTATTTTGATGTCTTTAGCAAAATAGGAATTCGCAAAAGAACTGAGTTTGGTGCTTATGACAACCAATGGAATGTTCGACTCAAAAAAGACTTCGCTATTTACGTCAGAGACGTTTGTATCAACAACTTTGCTCGTTTTTCCTGGCCAGACTCTCGTTTCATAAAAAGTCAAATCACCAAGCAACATAAACTTACCCAGCCTTTCTTGTGGGTAAACAACGACTATATCACACTCAGCCACAACTGTTTCGGAGGAACGGAATGGAGAACGTGTGTTCCTGTTAGAGAAGTAGCCTTCTTCTGTAAAGACATAAATACAAGAAACACCAACATCTATTTTGGCTATCATGACCAGATAGAAATTGATGCCATCAAACATCAAGAAGCCGAAGTTTTAGAGGAACACTGCAAGAACCATAAAGCGAAGATTGGAGCAGAAAAGCTACATGAATTTAAGCCTGCATTTTCCCTTTCCAAATATGTGATTCCTTCAAACTGGTTCAAAAAAGAGCGCATCGCTCTTACGGAAGAAGCTATCATCTATTATTGCAAATCGCTTCTCAAAACAGAATGCACTTATCTTCCTTACGATGATGTGAGAGTAGCCGATTTCGATTGGGGATTCTTTGGAAAGACCATTAATCTTTTTGGCATACAAAATATCATGACACACTTCAAATATTCCAAGTCAGATTGCATCAGTATCATCAAGGATGAGCTAAACAAACATGGAATCTTAGGAAGACTAGCACAAAAGAGAAAGACTTGGCCTTGGTTCAAGTGTTTCGGTGCAGATGTCGTGGTGATGACCAACGATGGTCTGTGCCTTTCAGCACATGAGTACAAGAACGGGGGAGAATACGCTTCACGAAAGAACTACTATTTCCCATATAAGAACATCTATCATTATGAGAAGTTTTGGTGGTGGTTGTTATGGCGTACCTATTATATATATGCCAAAGAAGACAATATTCGCAAAGACCAAAAAGCCACAACATTACAGTTCAAACTCAGAAAAATGATATTCTGGTGTGGGGTATACAACCGGCTCGAAAATTCCAATGCCGTTCAAAACAAGAAGTACTACCACGAGGAATGCAAAGATGACAACAAAAAATATTAATTTCAAAATCTAAAAGAATGTACTCAAAAGAATTTGAATCAAAGATAAAGCGATATGTCGGAAATGGAAACATTTCACCACAACAGCGCAAAGAACTTCATGAAGAGGCTGAAAAATATAAAATCGATGACGAAGAATTGGATATTGTCATCGACGGATATATCTATCTGGCACAACACCAGATGTTGAATAACGCCACGGCATATCGTGTAGACAGCCAGAAGCAGAAAATTGATAAACCAAGTGTTGAATATCCAACAGACGATGGTTTCAATTTCAAAGACTTCATACAACTGATAGTCCATAACAAATGGGCACGTCTATTGGCTATTGCCGTTTTGATTGTTGTCTTTTCCCCTGTTATAGCAGTTCTCTTACTGGGGGTTGTCTCCTTGTTCCAACCTTCGTCAGAAACAGAAAAATCTACAACAAGAACAGATAGTACGGAAATCGTAGTTAATACTCCAGACGAGGCAAACAAGAACACAACGGATTCTAACGAACAAGCAGACAGTTCCATGGCAGAGAAATCGACTAATAATAATGATGACAACTCAGAAAACGACATCAGCGAGGCAGACGATAGTAACGAGAACGATGACTACGATACAGGTCGACTGAAATTTGTTGCCAAAGAAGCATCTGCAAGAGAACTTGTTCATCAAGATATAGTAGGCATGTCCAAGAACGACCTACGTATTCTTCGCAACTGGTTATATGCAAAACATGGCTACATATTCAAAAGTGCAGATCTCCGGAACTACTTTAACAATATGAGTTGGTACGCCCCAAAATATACAGACGTCACATCACGTTTGTCAAAAGTTGAACGAAGGAACGTGCAATTTATCAAATGTTACGAAGAAGAATAGACCAAGATTAATTCTTATAAACTATAAAAGAAAAAAATATGAAACAAAAGAAAAAATGTTTATTCGTGTCATCACTGGCATTAAGTTTAATATTTATGCCACAAGTTACCTCTCTGGCGATTGCAGAAGAAATCTACACTTCTGAATCTACAACAAAATTGACAAAAGAAAGTACTGCCAACGCACAACAAAAAAAAGGGGTAAAGAAACAGGTTACAAAGAAGTCTATTGGAAAAAAGCAAGCAACAAGAAAAATTGCTACCAGGCAGGTTACCAACAAGAAATTGGATGGTGAAATCAATGTGAATGGTAGAGTCTTCACCGTGAACGCTTTCGACAATATGATAATGGTATATGAGAATGACGAGAGCAAAAGTCCTTCATCCAAAAATTTTGAAGGCAAAATCGAGGACATCAGATGCCAAAACCACTACGTGTATATTATCTCCAACGTTACAGAACCGGATGAACAACGATTCACTTTCTAC
Organism: Segatella copri; assembly: GCF_949820605.1. NCBI lineage: Bacteria > Pseudomonadati > Bacteroidota > Bacteroidia > Bacteroidales > Prevotellaceae > Segatella > Segatella copri. Next base: position 446,925 of record NZ_CATKVU010000007.1, on the reverse strand, counting down.
AATGTGTATAAGTATGATCTATTGACTGAAAATTCTGTGGCTTTGATAGAATATGCCAACGATGTCAAGTTTGATGACACGAAACAGGTCATCCATACATCTACCATTACCAGCATGGGACTGAATGGTGCGACATACGACAAGAAAGACTTCAACATGTAAAATAAAAACTTATGGGATTATTTGGAAAAGGTAAAGGCGGCGGACTGATGAATGTCATCCGCTGCGATGAAACAGAGTATTTGGTGTGGAAATGGCGACCATTAGGACAGGAAGTCAACTCTACAAGTAGGGAAAATGCTATTCGCTACGGCAGCAGCCTTCGTGTAAAGGACGGAGAGGTTGCGGTCTTTGTGTACAAACAGAAAAATGGTCCTTGCCAGGATTTTATCGTTGGGCCATACGATGACACTATCAAGACTGCTAACTTCCCGGTTCTTAGCAGCATTGTAGGAATGGCATTTGGTGGAGAATCACCATTCCAGGCAGAAGTGTATTACCTCAATCTTCAAGGCAGCAATCAGGTTAGGTTCGCCGTACCATACTTCGACGTGGCAGACCCTCGTCTTCCCGACTATCCCGTTCCTGTGGCAGTGCGTGGTACATTGACTTTTGCATTGGAGGATTATAAAAACTTCATTAAACTCAACCGACTTATCGATTTCAGCCTTGATGCCTTCAAACGACAGATTAAGGACGTACTGGTAAGAAAAATAAAAGGACTTGTTACCAATGTTCCATCAGATCTCGGAATGCCTGTAGTACAGATGGAACGCAAGATAGATGAAATCAGTGATTTCCTTGAAAAGAATTTAAAGGATCGAATTGACGAGTTTGGCGTAAAGATGAAACATCTCGACATCGGTGCTATAGAAATCGACAAAGAATCAGAAGCTTATCTGCAAGTAAAAGGACTAACGGGTGACATCACGGCAAAAACCATGCATGCGCAAGCCGACCTCAACATTCAAAATCTCAAGGATACTCAAGCTCTTAACATGGAGAATATGAAAGAGACTATGAGAATACAACGCGAGGAGGGACAATATGCCCAACATCTGCAGACCCAGCAAAACAACATGGGTGCTTTCTCTGCCGGATTACAGGCTGATGTTCTAAAAACTACAGCACAGAATTTAGGAAAGATGGGAAACATGAATATGGGAAGCGGAGGAAACAATTCCATGAACCCCGCAGGAATGATGACAGGCATGATGATGGGAAGCGCACTCGGCAACCAAATGGCTGGCATGATGAACAACATGGGACAACAAATGCAAAATGCAATGAACACGCCTCCACCTATGCCTAACATAAAGTATATGCTATCAGTCAACGGACAACAGATGGGACCTTACGAGATGGTTCAACTACAACAAATGGCACAAATGGGACAACTCACCAAAGAAACATACGTATGGAAACAGGGCATGGTTCAATGGGAACTGGCTGGCAACGTACAGGAACTAAGTAGCCTGTTTGCCCCAACATGTCCACCACCTCCAACTCCTGGTGATATGGGAACCCCTCCACCTCCTCCTGCACAATAATATAAAATACAACAAATATGAACAATGACAATTTTCTTTCCCTGGACCGGCTCGTAGAGTTCGGTCTGGGAATGTCAATGGCACGGCAGATGGTCAACGTCATGAACGAAAGCATGCAGAACATGTATGTACCAGGTTCGATAAAGACGATTTCTGCAACACCATCGCCTACAACTATCTATGTGGCAATAGAAGGAAGTTCCATAGGGCCACTAAGTGAAAGCGAATTTTCTCAGTTGGTAACCAACAAGACCGTAACCAAAGATACCTTGGCATGGATGCCAGGCATGCAGAATTGGCAGCCGATAGAGAAGATACCCGCTATTCTCAAAATTGTGGCTCTGTCACCACCGCCATTGCCAACAAATATGTAACAAAAAATATCACAATTATGAGGATTAACACTGTGCTCACTATTATAGCTATTGCGATGGCTGTACTAATAGGCTACTTAGCTTTCAGCATAGCGGAAGGAGAGAAAAACGACATCGTATGCGGTATCGCCAGCACAACATGCTTCACGGCAGTTCTTGTTCCTATAGTAGGATTGCAATATGATTCCAATAAACTTGGAATAAATATCAAGATTATGTCGTCCCTATTCCTATTTGTTTTTCTCATCAGCCATTTCTGCTTTGCAGCCATCTGCATAAAAATGCCATACTACATTATTATAAATGGCATTTTGTTGCTGATATATATAGTTATACTTTACAGAATGAATCAAATCAAGAAACTTTAAACAGAAGAAAATATGTACACAAAAGATTTAGAAGAACTTATTGACGGCGTACTTGCCGATGGTGTTATTACCGAACAGGAACGCAACATACTTCGCAAACGTGCACAAGCATGTGGTGAAGACCCTGACGAGGTGATGGTTGTTGTGGAAGGACGTCTAACAAAAATGAAGAAGTCAAACAACCCATCAAAAAATGGTAATATAGTGAAGTGTCCAAGTTGTGGAGCTCCCGTCAAAACAGGTGCTTTGAGATGTGAAGAATGTGGCTATGAATTCAGAAATGTCAATGCCAACCAAACTACAGAGAAGTTTAATGAAGGCCTCCAAAAACTTCAAGGAGGAAATATGTTTACAGAGGTTATGTTAGAAACCAAGAGAGTGTCTTTTATTGAGAATTATCCTATTCCCAATTCGTTGGAAGATGTATTGGAACTTATGCAGCTTTCTAAACAAAATGCTGACAGACATGGCAATACAGAGCAACAGGCATATTGGAAACTATTCTGCCGTTGTATAGACAAGGTGAAGAATTCAGGAATGGCAGGAGATCCTCGTTTTATGCCACTATTGGATTTCTATCAAAAACAAAGTAAGAAAAAAAACGTTAGTGGATGGATGATAGGTATCTTTGCCGTCTTGTTCTTTGGAGGACTTGCAGGAGGTTTTGGATATTTATTCTATGACACTTCACAGACACATAAACAAATAGAGACATCCATCTCCACACAGTTAGATTCATTGACTGCGGTAATAGATGGTATGCCTGCCCCTACTACAGAAAATTATACAGAATGTGCTTATCGTGTGACAAAGTTAGTATGGACGCCAATAAACTGCCAATTCAATGATGGTGAAGGAGGAGAAGATTCAAAGGCTTTAGCTGAAAAGCAGCAGAATGCCATCAAGGCTTTCGTACAAAAGAAAAATGCCTATATCCATATACTGAACAGCCTCCATGTAGCTGACCCTATCCCTGACGATTCTTTCGAGAACTATACTTCATCTGTCCCAAACACCAGCTCAGATGAAGAAGTAAAAACAGAAGAAAAGACAGAAAACGAAGTGCAGACTTTAGTAGACAAGCAATATAACAAATTAGCTTCTACGATAGAGAACATGCCACAAGCCACTGCAGGCAATGTGAAGTCGCAAAGAGACCAATTGCGACAACTTATTTGGAAACCCATCACGACTGAAGCAGAAACTGCAAAGAAGACTTTTACCAGCCCTACTGATGACGAAAAGTATGAGCGTACCAAGAAAGAAGCTTACTATAAACTTGTCAAGGTCAAGGCATCATTGCTAAACTCCATATACGAGGAAACCTTCAATGAAGCAGATGTTGCATTAAAACAATTGGCAGACAAAGGTTATGAAGAATAGTTCTTCGAAACATACATATCAAACTTTTAAAGCATACAAATCAAGTCTTTGAAACAAGTATAAGAAGTCGGTCGAAGAATTAACATATGTCGTTGACGATATATAGCCTTCTTCAGCCGCACAACAGCTGATGTGTAAACGTCCAACAGTTGATGTGCAATCGCACAACACGAGAGTGTAAACTAAACTGTGTCAAGCTACAATAAAAGTAGTTTAACACAGTTTTTATATTATGGACAACTTAGAAATTGATTACAAGAAAGCAGCTCAGCAGTTGCGTAGTGGTGAAGCCTTATTTGGCAAGGACGGAGCATTAGCTCCATTGTTAGAGCGTATTCTCAACTCAGCTCTCGAAGGTGAGATGGACGCTCATTTAAGTGACGAGGAACGCTCTTCCGGCAATCGTCGTAATGGTAAGATGAGTAAGAAGGTTCAAACAAAATATGGTGAGGTCACTATAGAGACTCCTCGTGACCGAGACGGAACTTTCCAACCTGAGACCGTAAAGAAGCGTGAGACTATTCTTGCCAATGGCATGGCAGACCAGATTATTGAGATGTACGCCATGGGCACCAGCACACGTGACATCAGCAGCTACTTTGAGCGTGAGTTCAACACAACTCTATCAGCCGATACTATCAGCTCTATAACAGACCGTGTATTACCCGAAATCACCGCCTGGAAGTCTCGCATGCTCGATCCTGTATATGCCATTTGCTGGCTTGATGCTATCCATTATAAGGTAAAGGATGAGAATGGCAGAGCTGTCACACGAGCCATTTACAACATTCTTGGCATCAACAAGGAAGGCCAAAAAGAACTGTTAGGTATGTATGTGTCTAAGAGTGAAGGAGCTAACTTCTGGCTAGAAGTTCTTACGGATCTTCAGAACCGTGGTGTTCGAGACATCTTGATTTGTTGTATTGATGGTCTCAAAGGCTTCCCGGATGCCATCCAAAGCGTATTTCCTGAGAGTTCTGTGCAGCTCTGTATTGTCCATCAGATACGCAATTCTATCAAGTATGTTGGCAGTAAGCATCAAAAGGAGTTTATCAAGGATTTAAGAACAGTATATGGTGCAGTAAACAAAGACTCCGCTGCTGCTAATTTAGACCTGTTAGAGTCTAAGTGGGGAGAGATGTACCCAATTGTCATCAAGTCATGGCGTGACAATTGGGAACGTCTGACAGAATATTTCCAATATACTCCAGCCATCCGTAAACTCATTTATACGACCAATACGGTTGAGGGGTATCACAGACAGGTAAGAAAGGTCACAAAGACTAAAGGGGTCTTTCCTACGGATAATTCTTTGGAGAAGCTTGTGTACTTAGCTTATCGCAACATCCGTAAGAAATGGACTATGTCACTGGCAAATTGGGGACAAATTTCTCAACAATTGGCAATAAAATTTGGAGATAGATTTAAAATTATGTAACTTTGCAGCCGAAAAGGCTTCCCTGCTGGGGGCATGCCCCCAGCAGGGAGTGGGAATGAAAGTTAAGAACAAGCCTTGACACAGTTTAAATTACACCCCCCACAACACCTGTTGGACGTTTTTTTATTATCCAGTTATCTACCTACTGTAGCTTCTTACTCATATTATTTTTCCAAATATTCTTCCACATCCGCCTGTATCTTCTGGAATTCGGGAGAGAACTGGTAGAAGGTGTTCTTCTTCATCATCATCTTCACCTTGCCCAGACTGTTCTCATAACATGCCATTTCGGTGCGGGCCTGCTCGGAATGGAGGGCACGGTCGCGGATTTCGTTCTCCCTATCGTTGCGCAAAGCATCGCAGACGCTCTGGACGATAGGACTAACTACCAGGTCGAAGAGATGATGCCCCTGAATATATAAATAGGTATTGCTCTCGTTTACACCCAGATTGTTGAGGTAAAGAGCCATATCATCCAACTCATCCTTAAACTTCTTGAAGCGGCACTCCAGCTGGAACAGCTTTGCGCGCACCTTCTTTCCCAAATAATCTATCGCCCATTTAGGATCCTGGATTCGGACAGAAGGCAGCATGATGACCTTATCAAACTCCGCCATATCAAAATGCATCGACATCTTGCGATGACGCACATAAAACAGCATGTGCCATAAGAAGAGGGGCCAGATGGTACGGGAATAGGACTCAAGAAAACGCTCGAAATCGAAGATGCGACGGTCGTTGAGCGTCACCATCACACAGGTTTCGTGCAATCCTCTGGCATAACATTGGAAATTTTCAATGGCATAGGCATAGGTATGGAAGATGAAAGGATTCTCCAACATCTGCTTGGAAGACTCGGTTGAGCCCTGACGCAGATAATCGTAATCGGCATCTACACAGGCTATCATATCCCTACCTACTCCCTTCAGCATACTGGAGATTGCAGCCTTCTTGCCTCGGTCTAAATGCTGGTTACGGGTAGGCAGCATGATATCAAAATAGCGTTTTTCATTTTCAAACTTTCCCAGTACAGAACGCCAGAAGAAGACATCATCATAGCTCTCAACGTAAGCCACAATCTTGCGCCGAGCCTTCTTCGAGGTCATCCTGTTGGCTGCCTCGAAGAACTGAGAATTGATATTATCAGTTAAACGTTTAGCCATAATACTTCTTTTTCACTTATATCGTGATGTCGCTCACATCCGTCACCCTATCGGTCCATCCGTCCATGACCACAGCAGGACTGTGGGTGGTCATGATGATCTGGATGTTCGGATTGAGTTTTAGCACCAGACCGATGAGCTGCTTCTGCCATTCGAAATGAAGGCTGATTTCCGGCTCATCCATAAAGAGGATGTATGACTGGTTGTCCTCCACCAGCACGGTGAGGAGGATGGCAAGAATCTGCTTCTCACCAGCCGAAAGTTGATAAGGCAGGAGCTGCTCGCCTATCTGATTGAAGCGGATTTCGTTGGCTGTACGGATAATGGTCTTGCCGGTATCCTTGAAAAGACCATCTACCATATCCTGGAACATCTTCTTCGGTTCGCTCAGCTGCTGAGCCTTGAAGGCAGCATCCGGTTCGCCGCTCTGAAGCACGGCGATGATGCGGTTGCCGATGTTCACCTGGTAATCCAGATACTTGCGCTGCAGCTGGAAGAGCTGCCAGTCGAGTTCGGTAACCAGGGTAAGGTCTATCTTGTTGATCATCTCGGCATTCATCAATGGTCTATCTACCGAGCGGATTACATCATATCTAATCCACTTTGACTCCTCCGGCTCCACCTTCAGATGCACACCTTTGATCATGTGACTAGGAAATTCGCCGCCAGCCGCCAGACCCTTTATCACCTTATTCAATATAGTACTCTTGCCCACGCCGTTTACACCACTCAGGATATTGACACGGCGGTCGAGGTTCCAAAGAATATGTTTGGTACCGCTCCAGAGAGATTCAATCTCTATCTGTTTGATATAATCAGCATATTTCTGCATAAGAATTATCTCCTATCTTTAATAGTCAAGAACGGAAAAAGACTATTGTCTTAACTTCTTAACTCCTTTAAGTTTCAAAAAATATACCGCAAATATAGCAAAATTCCTCGAATTTTTGTACCTTTGCACTCGATTTTATTCAAAAATAGGAAGATTTAAATAGAAATAAGGAAAAAATGGATAACAAACGACCTTTTATCGCCCACCTGTGCCTTTTCTGTTCTGGCGTATTCTGGGGACTGATGGCTCCCGTAGGCAAGGATGCTATGCTTCACGGCATCGACGGCATCGACCTGGTGAGCTTCCGTGTATTAGGTGGTGCCCTCCTCTTCTGGATAGCATCATTCTTCACCAAAAGAGAACATATCCCTACCAAGGACATCATCAAGATGGCAGGTGCCGGCATATTCGGACTGGTATGCAACCAATGCTGCTATACCATCGGACTGAGTCTCACCTCGCCAAGCAACTCCAGCATCATGACTACTTCGATGCCTATCTTCGCCATGATTCTCTCGTTCCTGATTCTGAAGGAACCTATCACCTGGAAGAAGGCTATCGGTGTGCTGATGGGATGCAGCGGAGCCTGTATCATCATCCTGACGAGTGCTACGGCTGGCAATGCCAAGGTAGGAAATATCTGTGGCGACCTACTCTGTATCTCGGCACAGCTTTCGTTCGCTCTCTATCTGGCACTCTTCAAGCCGCTGGTTCAGAAGTATTCACTCTTCACGGTGAACAAGTGGATGTTTACCTGGGCAACCATCTTCATCTGGCCTTTCACGATAGGACACGTATCGGACATTCCTTTCGCCCAGGTTCCGATGAGCACCTGGTGGGAAACGGGCTACGTCATCTTCTTCGGCACCTTCCTGGGTTACATCTGCATGATGATTGGTCAGAAGACGTTGCGCCCTACCGTGGTGAGTGTATATAATTATGTGCAGCCGCTGATATCAGTCACTGTGAGTGTCATCGTGGGTCTCGCCGTATTCAAGGGTATGCAGGCGATTGCTGCCATTTTCATCTTCTCTGGTGTATGGCTCGTGGTAAAGAGCAAGTCGAAGAGAGATATCGACCAGCACGACCACAGCCTGGCCTACGAGAAAAGGCATGCTTAAAAGATTTAATGTCGATTTATAAAACTGAAAGAGGGTGTGTCATAAGTCTATGGCGCACCCCTTTTTATTTTTTGCCTTTTCACAGATACGAAATCTTTAAAAAACATTTTTATTTACAACAAAGCCCAAACTTTCACAAGCTCGGGCTTTGCCTTTCCGCAAAAGATTTGTATCTTTGCAGAAAACTTCTTTAAGTATGGCAAAGATACAAATAAAATCTGAAACTCGGCACGAATTGAGCTTTTTTCCTAACTCTTTCGATGATTATGTGCCAAAAGACAGCAAAGTTCGTATGGTGGATCGTATTGTTCGCAGTATGGACATCAACCCTCTCATGGATACCTATGATGGGATTGGTGCTCCTCCTTACAGTCCGAAGATGCTTCTAAGTTTAGTTGTTTTTGCCTATATCAATGGCGTTTATTCCTGTCGTGGCATAGCGGACGCACTTAAATACGATGTTCGCTATATGTGGATTTGTGGAGGCAAGCGACTGTCTTTCGCGACCATCAACCGCTTTAGAACCAATCATATGATAAAGTGCATCGACTTCTATTTTGATGCAGTCGTCTCCATATTGGCTGAAAAGGGCGTGATTAGTCTGGAGGAACAATATGTTGATGGCACTAAGATAGAGTCGAAAGCAAACAAGTACACGTTTGTATGGAAGAAGACCGTGGAAAAGAACAGGGCTAAGCTCTTGGAAAAGACATCTGCTGCATTGGCTCAGATAAAAGAACAAATTCGCCTGAATGGCGGGAGTGACATTAGGGAAGAAGACAGCGAGCCAGCCACTTCCGCCAAGGATGTAGAGAGAAGTGCACGTTTGTGTGAGAGGCAAGTGAAGAACCTTCCTAAGGCAAAGCTTACAGGAAGAGAGAAGCAAAAGCTAAATACTCAGATAGATCACTTGTTCAAAGCCTCGGACAAACTGTGCGAGTATGAAAAATCACTGGATATACTGGGCGAGAGAAACAGTTACTCCAAGACTGATCCCGATGCGACCTTCATGCGCCTCAAGGAAGATGCCATGAACAATGGGCAGACAAAGCCTGCCTATAACCTTCAAATTGCGACAGAGAATCAATATTGGACGAATTTCGCCCTTTATCCCAATCCAACAGACACCCTGACCTTCAAGTCTTTTTTGGATAAGTACAAGAAAAGATATGGAAAGCAATCCAAGAGCGTCACCGCAGACTCAGGGTATGGCTCGGAGGAGAACTACGAGTACCTAGAGATGGAAGAGATGATGGGTTATGTAAAGTACAACTGGTTTCACAAGGAACAGCATAAGCCTTTCAAGGAGGATGCCTTCAACCAAGCGAACTTCTACTACAACAGGGATGATGACTATTATGTCTGCCCCATGGGACAACACATGGAACCTTGTGGACAACGGCAAACGAAAAGTGACTCCGGCTATGTGTCTGTCATTACATTATATAGAGCACAACGATGTGATGGATGTCCGCTTGGAAGTCTCTGCAAGAAATCCAAAGGCAACAGAACCATATATGTCAACCATAAACTGAATGCATATAAAAAGGAAGCCTTCCTGCTACTAACGTCTGAAGAGGGCTTGAAACACAGAAGCCAGCGACCGATAGAGCCGGAAGCTGTATTTGGGCAGATGAAGGCAGATATGCATTATAAGCGATTCAGGCATTTTGGAATGGACAAGGTTTACATGGATCTAGGATTGTTCGGAATGGGATTCAATTTGAAGAAATATTTGGGTATAAAACGATAAAACTCAATTTTGTTTTTTTTATCGTCAGGGATAACTATGCCCTTTTGTGAGCTTTGGGGCTGTTTTGTTATCGATAAAACAAGTAAAGTAAAGTTTCTATACAATATAATAAGATTCCCTTTGTGAAGAAAGACTACGATTCAACTAGAATATATAGAAACACACACAAAAAAAGGGTGCGCCATAGACTTATGACACACCCTCTTTTTTATATAAAAAAAGAAGATCAGCAACCGAAGTAAACCATCAGTCCGCCCAATACGATATAAAGCAGGGCGTATGGGATGGCCGAACGGAGAATCTCTCCATCCTTTCCCTCCATATCGCAGGCTGCAGTAGCAATGGCGATACTCTGCGGACTGATCATCTTGCCACCTGTAGCTCCCGTGGTGTTGGCAGCAACCAGCCAGTTCTCCTGCCCACCCTCCATACCGAAGAATGTGCTCTGCCCCGTCATACCCAACTGATTGGCAACATGAGCCTGGAGCTTGGCAAAGAGGATATTCGAAGAGGTATCAGAACCCGTTACGAAGGTTCCGATGGCACCAATCATCGGCGCAACCAGAGGATAGAAATCTCCCGTTACTGCCACCAGTCCGGAGGCGATGGCAGTAATCATTCCCGAATAGTTCATCACACTCGCCAAGGCTATCAGCGAACAGATGGTCACCACTGTCTTGCGCAGATTCACTGTGGTACGGGCAAGAATCACCATCAATCGCTTGAGGCTTAATCCCTGTATCAGTCCACCAATCGTAGCACCCAGAAAGAGCATCAGGCCCGCATTGGATATCCAGCCAAACTTAAAGGTGCTGTCGAGCACAGGCAGATGAACCGCACTCACCAAATGACTCTTGAGGAAAGCATTGACCGGAGGACAGAGTGCTCCGGAAACCAGGATGAATATCAATATAAAGAGGTAAACGCTCCATGCCTTCAGGCTCTCGGCAAGCGTAAAGGTTTCCCTATCCTGCACCTTGCTCTTTCTGGCAAATACCTTGGCGTATGCGATGATGGCGATAATGGCTGCCAGTGAACCGATGATGGCTGGAGTCTCCGAACCGAGATAATAGCCGCAGACAAACTGCACTACCACGGAAATCACCCCCACCCAAAGGGCGATAATGAGATTCTTGATAAGATTGTGCTTATCGGTAAGCGTCAGGATGATGAAAGGCAGGATGATAAAGAGAGGTGCCAGCTGGATAATGGCGAAAGCCGAAGTCTCGCAAATCTGTGCCGCCGAAGCCGATCCGCTTTCAGCCACCTCGTTACAGAGCGTAGTAACCGGTACACCCACAGCACCAAATCCCGTAGCCACGGTATTACCGATTAAGGATACCAGAGCCGAGAACATCGGCTTGAAGCCGAGTCCGATGAGGATAGCAGCAGGTATCGCCACCGCCGTTCCGAAGCCCGCCATACCTTCGAGCAGTCCGCCGAATCCCCATACGAGGAGCAGCACGAGCAGCCCCTTATCATCGGTAATTGATGTAAACTGCCTCTTGATTACGTCTATCTGCTTGCTTTCCACGAGGATATTATAGCTGTAGATAGCCATCAGGATGATGATGAGAATCGGGAACACCGCCTTCAGGATGCCTTCCACCACCGCCCATCCCGTCAGGGCGATCACGCTGTCCTCCGCATGTTTCGGAGCAATCATGCCCAGCGGCGAAGCAGCGAAGAGAGCGAGCAACACGGTAATTACGAGCGTCAGCAAGGCGCTTTTATGACCTGCCATCTTGAAGCCGAGCATCAGGATGAACAGCAACACGATGGGAATAATAGAAACTACAGATGCCATAAGCCATTCAGTTTTTAATGTCTTCGATTGCTAAATTTTATGTTTCACTTGCAAAAATACTATTTTTCTTTGAAAAAAGAAAGCATTTTTTGAAAAAAAACTTTTTTATGATGTCCGATTTTTCAATTTCATACGTCTATAGAGTGTAAAGGTTATGAGAACAGAAGAATTCAACCATATCATCCTACCAATGCGCAGCAACTTGAAAGCGTATGCGCTAAGGTTGACTGAGAGTGACGACAATGCCGAAGACCTCGTGCAGGAAGTCATGCTCAGGCTGTGGGACATGCGCCAGAACATCAAGGCAGAAGATAACCTCAAGGCACTCGCCATCACCATCATGCGCAACAAGTTTTATGACCAGTGCCGACATGAGGAGTGGAACTTCACCACCGACAAGGTGATGGAAGTACCCATAGAAGACCGGCGGGCAGAGCAACGGGACGAGGTAAACCTCATCAAGCAGATAGTGGCACAGCTTCCGCCCTTGCAGCAGCAGATATTCCGCATGAAGGAGATAGAAGGCTATACTGCCGATGAAATCATGCTGATAACGGGATGTACTGCCGATAATCTCCGAAAGAATCTCTCCCGAGCCCGACTCAAAATCAGAGAGACCTATATGAATATCGTGAAACAGAACAGAACAAAATAAAGAAGGAGGAAAGAATATGAATGATGAAATAAAGAAAATACAGGACTTGCTCAACAAGTATATGGATGGTGCCACATCCAATGAAGAAGAGGCAACGCTCAGAAAATATTTCGAAGAGCATGGCAATGATATTCCGGAAGAATGGGAATCCTATCGCGCCCTCTTCAGCTATATCGGATTCGAACAGATGAATCTTTCTCAAATTCTAAAAGAAGAAGAGAAGGAGATAGAAAAGGAGGATATTCTAGAAGATGAAGAAAAGAATATCCCAAAGAAAGAAGGAAAGGAAGAGGAAACTTCTCCAAAGAAGGAAACTTTTACAAAGAAGGAAGCTTCTCGCAGCAGATGGCTCAAATATTTCGGCACTTCTGTGGCAGCCGCCGCTATCATCGCATTCCTGATTGTGGGCATCCAGAAGATAACCCAGCCTCAGCCTGAATGTTATGCGGTTATCGATGGAAAGGTTTATACCGACCAGGAGTTCGTTCATAACGAAGCCCTGGATGCCCTGGAAGATGTTTCGGCAGATTCCGAAGATCCATTCAGTGCCCTGGATATGATGAAACAATAAATTCATCTTTTAGATGAAATAATCAATCAAACTATAAAGTATAATATATATAATAAGGTATAGAATATGAAACGATGCAACTTGATAAAACGCTTCTTCATCGGACTGCTTCTTATCGGGGTAGCCTCAATTTCGGCTAATGCCCAGGAGGGACTATACGTAAAAAACATATTCCAACGCTTCGGGCATGCCAAGGGATGCAAGATGGTTACGATGCAGAATGCGCAACTCAAAGGTTACAAGCTCAAGATATACAAGAGCCTGGTATATAAGAACCATACCACGGAAATAGCCCACTATCTGAAGTCCGACCGCAAGGCTGCGAAAAAGATCAGAGAGGTGGTGGAAAATGGCAAGATGGTGAGCGGCTATTACATGATGGCACCCTTGAGCAATGGCGACAACCGCTTCATCCTCTTCAGCAATCCGAGTGAAAGCAAGGGAACCGTGATTTATATCGAAGGCGACCTGTCGCCCGAAGATATCATGCAACTCTGCTATTCCAGAAGATAGAAGCAACATTTTTCTTCTGGAATCTTCTCTATAAGAATAAAAAACAACATAAAATATAGTATTATGAATATCAAAAACGTAATGATGATGGCTGCCATGATGCCAGCCTTTGCCCTTGCTGAAACCAACAGCAACTGTGCACCAGCCTCGGTAGAGGCTAACGACACCACAATCAGAGTGAACGACCAGAACATCGTCATCAAGCAGGATGGTGAACAGACTTCTGTGAAGATATATAAGATGAACGGCAACGAGATGACCAAGATTTCAGAGACCCAATTCGTAGATGGTCAGGAAGTAGAAAAGGTATTTGTCACCTCACCATTCATCCCTCAGACCTTGAGCAAGCGCAAGCGCAGTCTGGAGAGTCATTATCCAACCTTCTTCTTCGGCTGCAGCCAGTTGCCAGGCAGCAGGGGAAGCATGGGAGGCAACAACGAGATGCACAGTCGCGACTCCAAGTCGTGGGAATGGGGCATCACCCTCACCAGTCTCTGCTTCCGCCTTTCCAACGAAATGGCGCTCACTTCCTCTCTCTCCATCGGACAGGTGCACCACCATTTCAAGGACAATTATGTATTAAGCACCGAAAACGGGGTATCGGCAATGACTCCAATAGAAGGCGAGACGCTGAAGAAAAGCTATATCAGCTACAATGTGCTCCGCCTGCCTATCATGCTGGAGTGGCAGAAGCGCATAGGATGCCATGATGCATTCCTGGCTTTAGGTCCATCTGTAGAATACCGCTGGCACGAGCATTCCCGCTACTTCATCGGAAAGCACAAGCATACCGAAACGGGCGATATCAACCTCAACCCTATCGGCTTGAACCTCGAGGTCCGTGCCGGCTACTCAGGTGTGATGCTCTACGCCCGTGCCGGAGTAACCCCACTGCTCAACAAGACCAAGGCTCCCGAGTGCTACCCGATGACCATCGGCTTAGGATTCAGACTGTAACATAGCTGCAATGTAGCAGGAATATAGCTGTAATGTAGCAAGACATAACTGAAGAGGGTGTGTCATAAGTCTGTGACGCACCCTTTTTTTGTGTGTGTTTCTGTATATTCTAGTTGAATCGTAGTCTTTCTTCACAAAGGGAATCTTATTATATTGTATAGAAACTTTACTTTTCTTGTTTTATCGATAACAAAACAGCCCCAAAGCTCACAAAAGGGCATAGTTATCCCTGGCGATAAAAAAAACAAAATTGAGTTTTATCGTTTTATACCCAAATATTTCTTCAAATTGAATCCCATTCCGAACAATCCTAGATCCATGTAAACCTTGTCCATTCCAAAATGCCTGAATCGCTTATAATGCATATCTGCCTTCATCTGCCCAAATACAGCTTCCGGCTCTATCGGTCGCTGGCTTCTGTGTTTCAAGCCCTCTTCAGACGTTAGTAGCAGGAAGGCTTCCTTTTTATATGCATTCAGTTTATGGTTGACATATATGGTTCTGTTGCCTTTGGATTTCTTGCAGAGACTTCCAAGCGGACATCCATCACATCGTTGTGCTCTATATAATGTAATGACAGACACATAGCCGGAGTCACTTTTCGTTTGCCGTTGTCCACAAGGTTCCATGTGTTGTCCCATGGGGCAGACATAATAGTCATCATCCCTGTTGTAGTAGAAGTTCGCTTGGTTGAAGGCATCCTCCTTGAAAGGCTTATGCTGTTCCTTGTGAAACCAGTTGTACTTTACATAACCCATCATCTCTTCCATCTCTAGGTACTCGTAGTTCTCCTCCGAGCCATACCCTGAGTCTGCGGTGACGCTCTTGGATTGCTTTCCATATCTTTTCTTGTACTTATCCAAAAAAGGCTTGAAGGTCAGGGTGTCTGTTGGATTGGGATAAAGGGCGAAATTCGTCCAATATTGATTCTCTGTCGCAATTTGAAGGTTATAGGCAGGCTTTGTCTGCCCATTGTTCATGGCATCTTCCTTGAGGCGCATGAAGGTCGCATCGGGATCAGTCTTGGAGTAACTGTTTCTCTCGCCCAGTATATCCAGTGATTTTTCATACTCGCACAGTTTGTCCGAGGCTTTGAACAAGTGATCTATCTGAGTATTTAGCTTTTGCTTCTCTCTTCCTGTAAGCTTTGCCTTAGGAAGGTTCTTCACTTGCCTCTCACACAAACGTGCACTTCTCTCTACATCCTTGGCGGAAGTGGCTGGCTCGCTGTCTTCTTCCCTAATGTCACTCCCGCCATTCAGGCGAATTTGTTCTTTTATCTGAGCCAATGCAGCAGATGTCTTTTCCAAGAGCTTAGCCCTGTTCTTTTCCACGGTCTTCTTCCATACAAACGTGTACTTGTTTGCTTTCGACTCTATCTTAGTGCCATCAACATATTGTTCCTCCAGACTAATCACGCCCTTTTCAGCCAATATGGAGACGACCGCATCAAAATAGAAGTCGATGCATTTTATCATATGATTGGTTCTAAAGCGGTTGATGGTCGCGAAAGACAGTCGCTTGCCTCCACAAATCCACATATAGCGAACATCGTATTTAAGTGCGTCCGCTATGCCACGACAGGAATAAACGCCATTGATATAGGCAAAAACAACTAAACTTAGAAGCATCTTCGGACTATAAGGAGGAGCACCAATCCCATCATAGGTATCCATGAGAGGGTTGATGTCCATACTGCGAACAATACGATCCACCATACGAACTTTGCTGTCTTTTGGCACATAATCATCGAAAGAGTTAGGAAAAAAGCTCAATTCGTGCCGAGTTTCAGATTTTATTTGTATCTTTGCCATACTTAAAGAAGTTTTCTGCAAAGATACAAATCTTTTGCGGAAAGGCAAAGCCCGAGCTTGTGAAAGTTTGGGCTTTGTTGTAAATAAAAATGTTTTTTAAAGATTTCGTATCTGTGAAAAGGCAAAAAATAAAAAGAGGTGCGTCACAGACTTATGCCCCCCTTATTCTGCCAAATTCGGGAATTAAAAACGGCCAAATTCGGGAAAAATAATCGGCCAAATTCGGGAGTTAAATAATGCCAAATTCGGGAATTTGTGAAAAAAGCCCACAATTTCAGCATTTAGCCGCAAGCCTAGGATTTATCGAAAAAAGTGACGATAAGTGTGCGAAATCTCATAAAAAAACATAGATTACGCACACCTATCGCCACTTTTTGCTATTTATCGCCTTAATTTAGGCTATAGTAACAGAGAGGACTTTGTTATTTATTTTAGCTCAATCTCCATATTTTTATTTGGTCCGAAGGACATGTTTCCTTCATAACATGGCTTGGCTGAATCATATTTACCCGAAAAATCAGAACGATATACCATCACATGATAAGTGCCGGAAACTAAGTTCGATAGATTGAAACTTACATTATAGTTGCACATACAGTCTGCCTCAATCGTGGAATCTCCCAAAGGAATCAACACAATACGGATTTCTCCGTCTTGTGAACATACTTGAGGGCTAAATCCATTTACTGCACAATTTGCCTGGAGGTCAGTCACTTGAAAATGAGCAACATTTCTTGCATCAACAGAAACCGACATCTTTGCAGACTTTTCTTTTTCTGCTTTATAATATTCAGGCCGACTTTCTGTTGCTGAGAAGGAAGAAATACAGCCAGAGTTTACCACATCACTCATTCTTACCTGCTCCATGATATTCTGTTCCGTAGAACAAGCTCCCATTGCCATAGCAGCCATAACTAAAAATACAACTTGTTTAACCATAACTATATCTATTTTTAATTTTGAATTGAACGAATTGACTCAATCAACTTATAAGTATCGATTATTGCTTCTAACGATTGTTTTGAGGAACTCTTTCGTTTCTCTACTGCATCGACAAAACTTTTGATGGTATCAAAGTAGCCTTGCGTAACTATCTGATTGTTATGGATAGTTGGTACGAAGTTATTTCTGTCGAACAAATGAACATCGACCCTCTTCGGTTGAAAAACTTTCTCGACAGGTACACCCATCAACGTAGATTGCTTACCTTTATATATCAAACTCTCCATCTGCTCCATTTCAAAGATACCAGATGAAGTGTTTACCGTCATGCACTCTTTTGCATCATTCCAGGAATAACCAGTTGACAGTTCTAAAACACCTGTAGCTTTTTCGTGTTCGAGTACCAACATAAGTGTATGATGCTCTATCCAGCCAGCAAACTTAACTTCTGCCTTTCCGAATAGAAACGTCACGTAATCCAATGGATGAACGAAAAGATCCAACATCGCATCACCTTCAGGATATGCTCCTGTAAGATATTTGAGATTGTAGCTCATTCTTCCCTTGCTCTTCTGTAATTCCTTTTTTAGGATACGGATGACGGGGGCATTCCGCTTTTGCAATCCAACAGTTACTTGCGGAAAGCCGGCCGCTTTTCTCATTTCGATTAGTTGCAACAGTTCGTCTTCACTCTGGCATGGAGGCTTTTCTATAAATAGAGCCTTGCCACTCTTGATAACCTCTGAAGCTATCGTGAAATGAGATTTTGGAAAAACCGACACAAACACGCCCTTAATGTCATCATCATGCAAAATATCATCTAAAGATGTTGTCGCACAGACATTGGGATAAGCCGCTTCTATGAACGGTAACTTGTCTTCTGACTTGCAGCAAATATATTTCAATGGAACATGAAGATAGTTCAGAACAGGGTACAGATTATTTGTACTATGGTTACCAATGCCCACAAAAGCATAATTGCCACCATATATCTGCTTCAACTGCCTCATGCTCCTTATCCGCTTATAACGTTCGATGATGTTCTTTATATATTCCATTAGCTATTAATTCGATTTATGTATTCCCTATATGTTTCATTAACGTTGTTTGTCCATTGATATTTTCCATAAACGACTTGAATAAGCTTTTTGGGCAGAAATCTTTCAAGGTTTCGCAGCAATATCAAATCATATTTTCGATGGAAGTTGATCCAACAGGCATTGCATTCCTTCGAGTATCTGCATTGCTCCTTATGTGCGAATCTCGAATTGAATATATCATCCAGCGAATGTGTATGGATGTTGCCAAGCTTCACATCGAGATTCTGGCATAGTGGAACATCGCCATTCGAGTGAATCACCAATTCGCTAAAGATACTTTGGCAACGCAGTTTGAGATTGCCGTTTCGCCATTCTTCATACAAGGCTACAAAATCAAAATTTTCTTCTGTATCATGTATGTTCTGAGGTATATCTTGAATGTAATTTTCAAAATCTACAGAAAGAAGCTCTGTCGTAGTATCAAAGAAATCCATCGTTCCATAAATTCCGATTCTCACGTCAATGTCATATTCCTTTGCTACCTCTATGACATATCTCATATCAAAAAAGGAATTCCAGGGTGACAGGCAGAACATGAGGGAGATAGGAACCTCATCTCTCACCGCTTTCACAACCTCTATTACTTTATCATGCCCATTGCATCCTCTCATGCTCTTGTATGTTTCCTTATCACCATCAAGAGATACATACAAATGAGCAGGATGAAACTTTCTCACGGCATCTATCACTTTTTGGGGATTTAAGCAGTTGGATAGTAATGTATAATTGGGATGGTTCTCCTTAAACCACTCCATTATTACATCTGCCTCAGGATGAAGCAGAAACTCCCCACCTTCCAATCCAACAACCGTATGCTGAGAGATGCATTTACTGCGTATAATTTCCCTGATGTCTTTAAAAGAAAGATGCTCTACTGGTTTTTGCCAAATTGAGCAATGTTTGCAACGAGATTGGCATTTTGTTGTGGAATACAACATTAGCGTACTCAGCATCTTGTGCCGAGGACGTAACATATTGTTGAGGTACATAACCCCATTTCGTATATAGTCTTTTGTCTTGTACATGCGTCTTAAGAAACTTTTGTGTCTCTACTATTAAAGATACACCAAAAGTTCTAAAGACTGCATGAGGCTTTGTTTTTACCATGTAAACCTGATTCCGAATGGAACGGTAATGGTAAACGGATGCTCTGTCCAAATTGTACGAGTAGTACTTCCATTAGGTATGTGCCAACTGAATGTCGGTTCCAGATAAACACCCCAATTCTTCGCAAAATTATATTGTAATCCGATACCCGTACCAACTGTCCATTGGAATGGTGGGGTAAAATGCCAGCTATCTGAATATGGAACTACAGTTCCTGTTACATATTGTTCATCTGTCTTGCCAGATAAAGGTATGTTCAGGATGATACCTGCGGAAGTGTATGCTGTCCACCTGTTTGCGCCAAACCACTTGTATGACAAACGCAAAGGAATGCCCAAATACTGGACTTTCTGCCGCTTTTGTACATAGTAGTCATCCTCACCCAAAATGAATTCAGACTTCAGTTGAGAGTATTGAAGACCAGTCTCCATGTTCCATTTTCTATTGATAGTCTTAGTCATGGACAATCCAAATGTGATTGGTTTGTCATGATACTCATGCTCTACGATTTTTCCACCGTTTTTAATGTTATTGATATTGTTCGTATTGTTGATGGCGATTTCCATGAGAGCCTTTTCTGCCTCCGACATATTGCCATGTGCATTCTGCTGTAGATATCGAGAATATTCCTCCCAAGTTGAAAACATTTGTGGTCCTGAAGGTTGAGGTCCATCAGTACTATCTTCACCCTTATTGCCCACAAGTATCTTATAAGCAGTCTGAGCCAATGCAGAACCCACAGAACCCATGACAAGCAGTTGCCACTTGCTTTTGTAACTTGGAGTAACTTCCTTTGCTATAAATTTTTCTAGCTCAGGAACAACCTGTTTTATTGTATCGAGTGAAGCGCTATCTTTATCTATTGCTACTACAATATTGATTGCCGAATCAGCCTTTTCATAACCAGTTTCGAAATCTGTTTTATGATCAGTTTTATAATCTGTTTGAATGCCAACAGAATCAACAACGAGATAATCCGGCAAATTCATTTTGCCCTGACTTGCCGTTGCTATTATATTCTTGTCAACCACAGAAGATTGGGTAGTAGGCTGCACAGTTACACGATCAACAGAACGCTTTCCCTTGGCAGCATCATTTATTTTGGCTACAGGATGTTGCTCCTTTTCCGTACCTCTCTTCCAAAACAGATATTTATATATAGGTATGCTGACGAGCAATATGGAAATGACAGTCAGCATTCGCCTGTTTATCATATTACGCAACAATCCCTTTGCTCTTGTCAATTGTGATGATGAACTATGTGGCTCAATACCAAGCTTTTCTGCAATTTCTTTATGCGAAAAGCCGTCAATGACAGCCATTCTGAACACGTTGCGGTATCCGGAAGGCAACTTGTCGATAAGCTCAAAAAGTTCTTTTTCTTCCAATTTGGAATCAGAAGTATAAGAACTTTCCACATCAAACCCATCCCCAATTTCCGAGAAAGATAGCACTTGTATCTTACGCTTCCTCTCTAAATATCGCAAGGATACATTTTTAGTAATGGCAACAAGCCATTCCCCTAACTTTGAAGCATCCTTTAGCTTTTCCAAAGAATAATAAGCTCGTATAAACGATTCTTGGACGAGGTCATCCACCGTGTCCTCGTCCTCTTGGGTAATTTTTATGCAAGCGTTTCTCATCCTTTGAGAATACGCATCATAAACAGTTTTCAAGGCGTCAGTATCACCTGCCTTTACTCTTTCTATCAGCTTTTCTATCTTCATGTTGGGTGTGCGATATTGTGCACAGCATATATAAGATACGTGAAAAAGCGAAAAGACTGCATAAGAATCTGTTAAAAACATAAAAATAAAATAGGCCTAATGAACAAGAGAGGGTCACACAGCCAAATTGGGTAATAAATCACAGCCAAATTAGGTAACGAAATTCGCAAATCACGGCCAAATTGGGTAACAAATCACAGCCAAATTAGGTAATTTTGCCCATTTTTCTACTAAAAAATACCCGAATACCACAAACGTGGTAGCAGGAATACTACTCATATGCTATTTCAGAATCCAAAAAATCGCCGTACCTTTGCAGCGTCAATCAGAACAAACAGTATGATGACTTTCAGAAGGACATCAGAATGTCTTTCAGAGAGAGAACATCAATCTGATTTCTGAGCGACAATTTATATAAATGAATAAGATTGAATATTAACGTAAAATTAAAGAAAGGACATAGATTATGAGTACAGAAAAGAAACTTCGCTTTGAGACACTTCAGTTGCATGTAGGTCAGGAAAATCCAGATCCAGCTACCGACGCTCGTGCGGTGCCTATCTACCAGACCACAAGTTACGTGTTCCGCAATTCTCAGCACGCTGCCGATAGATTCGGACTCCGTGACGCAGGTAACATCTATGGTCGCTTGACCAACTCTACTCAGGGTGTATTCGAAGACCGTGTGGCTGCCCTCGAGGGTGGTGTAGCAGGTTTGGCTGTCGCTTCTGGTGCTGCCGCCGTTACCTACGCTCTGCAGAATATCCTTCAGAACGGCGACCACATCGTAGCTGCCGACAACATCTATGGTGGTACTTATAACCTCATCACTCATACATTATCCACACAGGGTGTTAGCTACACCATCGTAGATCCTCGCAATTTCGAGCAGGTAGAGGCTGCCATTCAGGACAATACCAAGGCTCTCTATGCAGAGACCTTCGGAAATCCTAACTCTGATGTAACCGATATCGATAAGTTGGCAGAGATTGCTCATCGCCACAACATCCCATTGATTATCGACAACACCTTCGGCACCCCATACCTCATCCGTCCTATCGAGCACGGAGCAGATATCGTTGTTCACTCTGCTACCAAGTTCATCGGCGGTCACGGTTCATCTCTCGGTGGTGTCATCGTAGATGGCGGTAAGTTCGACTGGAAGGCAAATGCCGACAAGTTCCCTACTCTCGCTAAGCCAGACCCATCATATCATGGTGCTGTATTCGCAGATGTAGCCGGAGCAGCAGCCTTCGTAACCAGAATCCGTGCGGTCATCCTTCGTGATACCGGTGCAACCATCTCTCCATTCAACGCCTGGATTCTTCTTCAGGGCTTGGAGACATTGAGCCTCCGTGTAGAGCGTCACGTTCAGAATGCATTGAAGGTGGTAGAGTATCTGGAGAATAATCCTAAGGTGGCTAAGGTTAATCACCCAGCCGTTCCTTCTCATCCAGACCACGAGCTTTACAAGAAGCTCTTCCCTAACGGCGGTGGTTCTATCTTCACCTTCGATATCAAGGGCGGCGAGAAAGAGGCATGGGAGTTCATCGACCACCTGCGCATCTTCTCTTTGCTGGCTAACGTAGCCGACGTGAAGTCACTGGTTATCCATCCAGCAACAACCACCCACTCTCAGTTGAGCCCAGAGGAGTTGGAGGAGCAGCACATCTATCCTTCTACCGTTCGCCTGAGCATCGGTATTGAGAACATCGACGACCTGATTGAGGCACTCGATGAGGCATTTACGTATGTGAAGTAATTTCAGTGTTGAATGTTGAATGTTAAATGTTGAATTGCCTGACGGACAATAACGGCATTCAACATTCAACACTCAACATTAAAATTCAACATTCAACACTCAACACTCAACACTTAACATTAAAAAAATCATTATGGCAAAGATATATAAACAGATTACTGATTTAATCGGTAAGACCCCATTGGTAGAATTGGGTAAGTATTCAGCATCCAAGGGTTTGGAGACTCCCGTGATTGCTAAGGTAGAATTCTTCAATCCTGGTGGGAGCGTAAAGGATCGTATCGCCCTCGCGATGATCGAAGACGCAGAGCAGAAGGGCATCCTGAAACCAGGTGCTACCATCATCGAACCAACCAGCGGTAACACGGGTGTAGGTTTGGCTCTGGTATCAGCCGTAAAGGGCTACCACCTCATCCTCACCATGCCTGAAACCATGAGTGTGGAGCGCAGAAACCTGGTGAAGGCTTACGGCGCAGAAGTGAGATTGACCAGCGGTAAGGACGGAATGCCTGGTGCCATCAAGACTGCCGAGGAGCTCCGCGATTCCATTCCGGGTTCCGTGATTCTAGGACAGTTTACCAACCGTGCCAACCCTGCCAAGCACTATGCCACAACTGGACCAGAAATCTGGGCAGATACCGATGGCGAGATTGATATCTTCGTAGCCGGTGTGGGTACAGGTGGAACCATTTCGGGTATCGCCAAGTACCTGAAGGAGCAGAATCCTAACGTGAAGGTGATTGCTGTAGAGCCTGCCACATCGCCTGTATTGAACGGTGGACAGAGCGGTCCTCACAAGATTCAGGGCATCGGTGCCGGTTTCATTCCAGAGACTTACTCTTCAGAATATATCGATGAGGTATTGGATATTCAGAACGATGATGCTATCAAGGCAGGTCGTGACCTGGCTCAGACCGAGGGCCTCTTGGTAGGAATCTCATCAGGTGCTGCTGCCTTTGCAGCCACCGAGATTGCGAAGCGTCCTGAGAACAAGGGCAAGAAGATTGTAGCCCTCTTGCCAGATACAGGTGAGCGTTATTTAAGCACTGTACTCTACGCTTTCGAGGAGTATCCATTGTAATTCACAATCGGATATTTTCTGATGAAAGCAAAATCTATCATAATTTCCCCAACCAGCTCTCCCATAGCAGGTTGGGGATTTTCATTTTCTAAAACTTCATATATATTTGGAAATGCGATACCACCGCCCTAACTACCTATTTTTATATAGTTAGGGCGGTGCTATCGCTAAAATTCGAGACCATTTACCGCAAAAATACAAAGTAAACTACCGTTAAAATACAAAGTAAAACGCCGCAAAAATATAAAGTAACTGTAGAAAACACGATTTACGATAAAGCCATATCAATGGAAGACGGAGTAAAGGTTATACCTTTGGCTACATTAAAAGACTAAGAAAAAAGCTAAATTTTCGATAGAAAACTAAGAAAAAGTTTGTTTTCTATCGAAAATTTGACTATCTTTGCGTCCAAATGAGAAATATTCTAATTACATTAGGCAATATTCCAGTAACATCTTCGGTCATTGCTTCACTATATCCAGATGTAAAGACCAAGTTTGCAAAAGTTGCACAGCTGGAAAAGGCGGGTGAAATCATCCGCCTCAGGCGAAATCTGTTCGTTGTAAATCCACAAGAAACGGGACAACCACTCTCTTCCGGACTTATCGCCAACCATCTGTTGTCTCCATCTTATGTGTCTATGCAGACAGCATTAAGATATTATGGTTTAATACCCGAAGCTGTATATACAGTTCAATCCATGACCTTTAAGACAGCAAAGGAATACAATACACCCATAGGCAACTTTTACTATCATCATATTCCAAGGGCCACCTATCCTATAGGAATTACGCAGATAAAGGAAGGAAACAATGTCTATATAATGGCTACTCCAGAAAAGGCATTATG
This sequence comes from Segatella copri, assembly GCF_949820605.1. Lineage (NCBI taxonomy): Bacteria > Pseudomonadati > Bacteroidota > Bacteroidia > Bacteroidales > Prevotellaceae > Segatella > Segatella copri. The sequence continues at coordinate 422,058 of NZ_CATKVU010000007.1, read as the reverse complement.
TGATTTGATAGCCAACCTGCCAGGTATCAAACTGAGATACAAGAAGGAAGCATTAGAGTTTCTGGAAGAAAATCTAAGATTTGATATGGACAGATTCTACCAGCTCAATCCCAAGATATTCGAAGATTATGCAAATATAGGAAAAAAGGCAACATCCATACGCACAATATTAAAACTCTTACATCATGAATGAGATATACCAAAATATGTTATCAGCTTATGATCTTTCTACAGATCAGTCTAAAAGAAATGCTACTTTTGAGGTAAACCAGCAAATAATTCTTGCCGGTTTGTACCAAGGCGGTTTCTTCGAAAAAGCAGCTTTTTATGGTGGAACCTGCCTACGCATTTTCCATGGTTTAAATCGCTTCAGTGAAGATATGGATTTCTCTTTATTGAACAAAGATGAAAGTTTTGACTTCTCCCAATACTTCCAACCAATTATCGACGAATTTGATGCCATCGGGAGAAGAGTGGACATACAGAAGAAGGACAAGAAGAATTTTGGTAAAGTAGAATCAGCTTTTTTAAAAGATACCACCGACGTTTATGACATTTCATTTCAAACAGAAAAGTCCATCAAAATCAAAATTGAAGTAGATACCAATCCTCCTCTCCATTTTTCTACGGAGCAAAAACTTCTGATAGAGCCTCGTTCTTTCATGACAAGATGCTTTACCCTTCCCGACTTATTTGCCGGCAAAATGCACGCATTAGTTTATCGAGCATGGAAAAACCGGGTAAAAGGACGCGATTGGTATGATTTCGAATGGTACATCCGGAATAGAATTCCTTTAGATTTCAAACATCTACAGGAAAGAATCAAAGAATTTAACGGATGCGAGAAATCAAAAGAAGAATTCATTGCCGACTTGGAGCAAAGATTGAGATCAGCAGACATCAAACAGGTAAAAGTAGATGTGATGCCGTTTATAAAGAATCCAAAAGATATGACTATCTGGTCCAACGAATACTTTCTGCAATTGGCGAAAATGATAAACATAGAATAGCTAAGGTATCTTCCATTCCTGTCTCATGGGGACAGTTTCACTTTTGAAAACGGACATTAAAAGGGGTGGGCTTCCACATTTCACAAGAGAAAAGAGAGTGGATTTGCGGCAACCGGTTCCCTATATATAATAAGAGGGTGTGTCATAAGTCTGTGACGCACCCCTTTTTATTTTTTGCCTTTTCACAGATACGAAATCTTTAAAAAACATTTTTATTTACAACAAAGCCCAAACTTTCACAAGCTCGGGCTTTGCCTTTCCGCAAAAGATTTGTATTTTTGCAGAAAACTTCTTAAAGTATGGCAAAGATACAAATAAAATCTGAAACTCGGCACGAATTGAGCTTTTTTCCTAACTCTTTCGATGATTATGTGCCAAAAGACAGCAAAGTTCGTATGGTGGATCGTATTGTTCGCAGTATGGACATCAACCCTCTCATGGATACCTATGATGGGATTGGTGCTCCTCCTTACAGTCCGAAGATGCTTCTAAGTTTAGTTGTTTTTGCCTATATCAATGGCGTTTATTCCTGTCGTGGCATAGCGGACGCACTTAAATACGATGTTCGCTATATGTGGATTTGTGGAGGTAAGCAACTATCTTTCGCAACAATCAACCGCTTTAGATCCAATCATATGATTAAATGCATCGACTTTTATTTTGATGCAGTCGTCTCCATATTGGTTGAAAAGGGCGTGATTAGTCTGGAGGAACAATATGTTGATGGTACTAAGATAGAGTCGAAAGCAAACAAGTACACGTTTGTATGGAAGAAGACTGTGGAAAAGAACAGGGCTAAGCTCTTGGAAAAGACCTCTGCTGCATTGGCTCAGATAAAAGAACAAATTCGCCTGAATGGCGGGAGTGCCATTAAGGAAGAAGACAGCGAGCCAGCCACTTCCGCCAAGGATGTAGAGAGAAGTGCACGTTTGTGTGAGAGGCAAGTGAAGAACCTTCCTAAGGCAAAGCTTACAGGAAGAGAGAAGCAAAAGCTAAATACTCAGATAGATCACTTGTTCAAAGCCTCGGACAAACTGGGCGAGTATGAAAAATCACTGGATATACTGGGCGAGAGAAACAGTTACTCCAAGACTGATCCCGATGCGACCTTCATGCGCCTCAAGGAAGATGCCATGAACAATGGGCAGACAAAGCCTGCCTATAACCTTCAAATTGCGACAGAGAATCAATATTGGACGAATTTCGCCCTTTATCCCAATCCAACAGACACCCTGACCTTCAAGCCTTTTTTGGATAAGTACAAGAAAAGATATGGAAAGCAATCCAAGAGCGTCACCGCAGACTCAGGATATGGCTCGGAGGAGAACTACGAGTACCTAGAGATGGAAGAGATGATGGGTTATGTAAAGTACAACTGGTTTCACAAGGAACAGCATAAGCCTTTCAAGGAGGATGCCTTCAACCAAGCGAACTTCTACTACAACAGGGATGATGACTATTATGTCTGCCCCATGGGACAACACATGGAACCTTGTGGACAACGGCAAACGAAAAGTGACTCCGGCTATGTGTCTGTCATTACATTATATAGAGCACAACGATGTGATGGATGTCCGCTTGGAAGTCTCTGCAAGAAATCCAAAGGCAACAGAACCATATATGTCAACCATAAACTGAATGCATATAAAAAGGAAGCCTTCCTGCTACTAACGTCTCAAGAGGGCTTGAAACACAGAAGCCAGCGACCGATAGAGCCGGAAGCTGTATTTGGGCAGATGAAGGCAGATATGCATTATAAGCGATTCAGGCATTTTGGAATGGACAAGGTTTACATGGATCTAGGATTGTTCGGAATGGGATTCAATTTGAAGAAATATTTGGGTATAAAACGATAAAACTCAATTTTGTTTTTTTTATCGTCAGGGATAACTATGCCCTTTTGTGAGCTTTGGGGCTGTTTTGTTATCGATAAAACAAGAAAAGTAAAGTTTCTATACAATATAATAAGATTCCCTTTGTGAAGAAAGACTACGATTCAACTAGAAGATACAGAAACACACAAAAAAAAGGGTGCGTCACAGACTTATGACACACCCTCATATATAATAAGGCGTAAATTTGCAGGATATGAGCTTGAACTAAAATACAAACAAAAAGCATCGTAAAAGTTTAAAGAATACTAAAAGATTCTCTTTCGCATGAAAATTTCTTTTAAAATGCCTATATTTGCAATGCCGTTAGTAATGGCGGCAGACATAAAGAGGTAGCAACTACGCTTAGTTCGGACTGAGAATCTGGACAGTTCGCAGTACACAAGAATGACAGTTCCAGTTGTTTGCCCCAATATGTATACTAATATCCATCCCGCTTCTGTGGGATGGGTATCTCTATTTAGTTAATTTTGCAACCGAATTACCAACCCAGTCTGAGTAACATGGATTCATATTCTGGAATTATCATAGAAGAAAGCAGAAGGTCTGAGCAATTTTCAGACTTTACTCCCATACCTTGCAAAGGTTTCAACATTCTTTGCAAGGCAAAGCGCTATGGCAGATGGTGGGTGCTCAAAGGATTGAAGGAGCCATATCGCCAAGACGAAAACTACAAGAACCTGCTGCACAAAGAGTTCGATATCCTCATATCCCTACAGCATCCCAACATCGTATCAGCCTACAGCATGGAAGAAATACCGGAAATGGGTACCTGTATCGTAATGGAATGGATAGATGGTATCACGCTGGAACACTGGAGCGGCAGCAAGACTGAGGGAGAAGACATCTTCCTCCAGTTGCTTGATGCTGTGCATTACATCCACGCCAAGCAGATAGTACACAGAGACTTAAAACCTTCCAATATCATGATTACCCATAACGGCAATCATGTAAAGCTCATCGATTTCGGACTTTCAGATACCGACGACTTTGCCATCCTCAAACAGCCTGCCGGCACCCCGGGCTACATCTCACCTGAACAGATTGTATCCCAACAGGCAGACATCCGCAACGACATCTTCAGCATAGGCTGTATCCTGGAAAAGATACTTCCAAGCAAACCGTACACTGCCATCATCAAACGATGTAAGGCTCCCATAACCCAGCGATATGCCAATGTTGACGAACTCAAAGCCGATTTCATGACTCGCAGAAACAGGCATCAATCCGTTATCAAGCGTATCGCAATCGCAGCTTTGGTCTGTATCATCTTATTAGGTTTCATCAGTTATCCTTTACTGCATCAGCAGGAAAAGAGCATTAGCATCACCCCGGCACATCACGAAGCCAAGAAGGATACTGTCATCCGCCAGCAAGCCAAGAATCCTGCCCCACTTTCCAATGGCCGGAAATCCCTGCAGCCAACAGCTACCGAGCCATCTTCTGCATCCCATTTACAAAGCGCCGAACTCATATCCAAGGGAAAGAAGACTATCGACAAGATGTGGAAGGAATCCGGCATAGACACCATCCAGTCTGTTGTGAAAAAGAGCGAGGCATTCAATCAGTTTGTAGATAAGAGTAATGAATTCATCACAACGACTTATCCGCAGACATTCTCTAAAGACATCGCCGGCAAGGCAGATATCATCTATGAGCTATCCTCCTATACCGCTGAGAGATATGTGAAGCCCACCTTGGCGGAATTTCAATCTTCCAAATAATGCTCCACGATAATGCCATTCTTCTTACCTATGGCATAAGTAACCGGTTCATCAACTCCATGCTTCCAGGCATGAAGATAAGCAGGCTCATGATTGATAAAATGATGGCACTCAAAAGTATCATCTTTCACCAATCTGGTATTTTCTGATGATACCACCTTGAAACCTCCGTTTCCCTGATACCTGATGATGCAGGTTCTGTCGGGCAGCCAGGAAAGTTTAAGCATCTGTCCCTCATAAAGATCATCGCATGAGATTTCCTTGCCGATAACCATCTGGCTCTGCTGCTCTCCCGTTCCTTGCGACAATCCAAACTCCTCAAAGTCTGCATAACCGAGAAAATCAGCCAGCACATTCTTGGTAAACTTACTGGCAGAAACCCCTTCGCTCACGTATCCCCAAAACCGTCGCAGCGTAGAGGCACTCACCCTCTGCTGGGTACGCTCCTCCACCTTTTCGCTCAACCAAACGAAGTCGCGAGGCACAACCATCTTGCGCCCAACCATCTTTTCTATCATTTCACGTAATATCTGTTCCATGCTGCAAAGATACTGAAACAAATCCAAGCAACACACAAAAAAGCCAATATTTCGACTAAAAACGCCCTATATTTTGAACTTGGAACGGAATGGAACGCTGAAAAAGCAGAAAAAGCACCTATTTTTGCAAAAAAATCAGCTCACAATGAACAACTTTAGAAAAAAAATGGTATATTTGCAGTGCTGTTATAAACAAGCAGCAGACATGTTAAGGAAACAACCATGCTTAGTTCGTACTGAGAATCTGGACAATTCATTGTACACAAGAACGAAGACAGAAGTTGTTCACCCAACCGTGTATTATTGTATCCATTCCGCTTCGGCGGGATGGACATTGATATATACCCTTTGGTGTGAGCTGATTTTCATTCTTTGTGTACAGGTAGTCCAGAACCTTCAGAACAGAATGAAATCGGTTCGCACCTTTTTTATGCCTAAAAATGAAATAACCAAAAAGTAAATGATTAGCTTATGGAAAAATTAGAAAATACAAAGCCAGAAAAGCTACTGATAGCCATCAGCGCATTAGGCAATCATGGCAAGACACTAAGTGCTACCAGATTGATAGAACTTTTAATTTCACATCGTGAAGGATGGCTTTATGATAGCCGTTCCATCAATCTCAAGAAAGAGCAACTGGCTATTCTACAACGCAATGGAACGGCAGAAATTGCAGTTATTACCATTGGTGATGGAGTCGATAGTAGATTTGAAGATTGGTATAATATTGTAGCAAGCATTCCAACTATCAAAATCATCGTTGGATGTTGTCGTACAAAACATGGGACATTCGCCTATCTCAAAAATTTTGCAAGGACTCATCAATATACAATGGTTGTAACGCATCCATATTTTCAAGAGATGCCTGTTTTGCCTAAGGGCTCACCTATTGCAAACTATTGGAACGCAATTTTTGCAAACCATCTATTAGATATGATACATTTACACTTGTAAACAATATTGGGAATAATAACAATTAAAAACAAGAAGAATATGAAAAAGATTTATCTAATCATGATACTCTTCTTTGCGACAGCATCGGGAGTATTTGCACAAACAACCAACATTGTCACCCTCATGCTAAAAGCCAAGTCTGGCGAAGCAGAAGCACAGAATGCTCTGGGCGAAGCATATTATGATGGGAAAGGGGTTACGGAAAATTTAACTGAAGCTGTAAAATGGTTCACAAAAGCTGCAGAACAAGAAAATGCTAAAGCACAATACAACTTAGGCATCTGCTATTACTATGGCAATGGAGTACAATACAGGGACCGTGGAGAAGCCGTAAAATGGTATACAAGAGCAGCAGAACAAGGAAATGCTGATGCACAAAACGACTTAGGATACTGTTATGAATTTGGCGAAGGAGTAGACAAGAATCTTAAAGAAGCCGTAAAATGGTATACAAAAGCTGCTGAACAAGGACTACCTATGGCACAATGCAACTTGGGAGTCTGCTATAAATATGGCAACGGGGTAGAAAAGAACTTTGAAGAAGCCGTGAAATGGTATACAAAAGCAGCCAACCAAGAATATGCGCGGGCTCAATACAATCTGGCACTTTCCTATGATAAAGGCGAAGGTGTAGCTAAGAATGATTCGGAAGCTATGAAATGGTATCTCAAAGCGGTAAAAAACAATTACCCACAAGCAGCCTATTATTATGGTGCAATGCTCTTAGCGGGTGACAAGCAAAAGGGTGTAACAAAAAACATACCAGAAGGAGTCAAATATTTGCGCAAGGCAGCTGATCTAAAAAACCTTGATGCAATTCAGGCTTTGGTTGGTGCCTATTGTTTGAAAATGGAAGGTGAGAATGATTTTGGCATTAGCAAATATCTTTCTTACGCTGACTTTGTTAAGTATCTGAAAATTGGTGCAGAACAAGGAAATCAAGACATGAAAACTATTCTGGCCAATTTACCAAATTATAAATCAAGGATAGCACAAGAAAAAAGTCTTGTAGCGAAATATGGACAGAGAGCATACGACAACATCAAAAAGGGAAAGGTTTATATAGGTATGCCAGAAGGTATCCTTACTGAATTCAAGACTTTTGAGACTGATGGTAGCAGATATCAAATGTACAAATACAATGGTCCTTACAGAGACTTAGTTGGTACTTACAAACAATATATCCCTTCCTATGGTCTCCGACTGGCTAATCTTCTTGGGAAGGTATTCCCTAGAATCGTAAAGGTTAGAAACGGAAAGGTTACAAATGTCATATATTAATAACATTATTAAGTGGACTCATAAAAGCATTACATTTATTATGAAGCATTCATTTTTACAAACATTAAGCATCACTTTTTCCTCTAAAATCGGAAAAAGTATCATTTTAGCAATATTCGTTATGCTAACAGGAAGCCCAACCTTCGGACAAGCAAGACGAGGCACTACACAAAAAGCCAATACAACAACTGTCACTAAGCCAAGCCCAAATTTGGTGAACGACTTTAACAAAAAAATCAAAAACCATTATTTCTTCAACAATAAGTCGAACAATAATGAGTGGGACATAGTATTCAAACCTGCTAATACTGAAGGAAAAGGCGGTGGAAATATCGTGATACCTATATCTAAACTTGGTCTCTCATTCTCATACAACATCACTGCAAACGGAAGTATCTATATCAAGATTGACAACGTCAAGATGAAGGAGGAGAAGATAACATGGCAAACTAATCCCGATGGGGTCATTTTAGAAGATCTGTTTTTCCAATTGCAGAGCGACTCACTTAAATACGATGAACTTGTAAATTGGAATCCAAACGAAGAGTCAGTTTACAACGAAGTCAATGAAATTGATAAAGTTGATGAAAAGCCATCTTTTCCTGGTGGTGAAAGTGCAATGAAGTCTTATCTGAACAGCAATGTAAAATATCCTGATGTAGCACAGGAAAATGGCGTACAAGGACGTGTAATCGTAGAGAGTATCATAGAGAAAGACGGCTCCATGTCTGACGTTAAGGTTATTAGAAGTGTTGACCCGTCACTTGACAGGGAAGCCCTGCGTGTTGTTAAGGCTATGCCGAAATGGACACCAGCAAAACTAAAAGGAATACCTGTACGAACCAAATGTACAACACCTGTCGTTTTTAGATTACAATAAGGATCTATACCCAAAACGGGAAAGTAGCTTCTATAAAGTGTAAATTTCAAATTACAAGACAATGAAAAAGAAACATTTTTTAATCATGATGTTTGTATGTTTCACAACAAGCATCACAAGTTGCTCAAACAACAAGAATAACAAGGAGGAGAATGGAATAGATTCAGTTGCCATAGCGCAAGCTAAAGCAGACAGTATTGCCAAATGCGATAGCATAGCTCGTGCTGATAGTATTGCAAAAGCAGACAGTATTGCTAAATCAAACAATTTGGCAGTAGGTATGTCTGTAAAGGAGGCATTACAGAAGCCTGGCGTCAAGAAAGATTGCGCAGATGCATTTGATGGACAACACGAAGGAGATGCCTTAGTTTTGATACAAAACGGCAAGAAGTTTCTCACAAATGTTAGTTATCACATGAAGAACGGCTTTGCAGAATGTGATCATCTCAACTTTAACCTTTTGCCAGACAGTTATGAAGGTGACATCACTCTGGTTAGAGCCAAGGACTGTGCTGCATCCGCAAAAATTGTAAAGGAAATCAAATAACAAGCCTCATGAGACATTCTATTATCACAGCATTAGGCGTTTGCCTAGTCGCATCATTTACCGCCTGTGGCAACAAACAGACTAAAGATGCAGAAACCGTAGACAGTACGGTGATAAAAGACACCATCGTTTCCGAAAAAGTAGAGCCACAAGTAGACTCTACAAAAATCTTTAGCGACACAGTTGCACAAAGAGGGAAAATGGTATATAAGGTAACTCGCCAAGTTGAAGACGACATCGTATATGATGACGAAAGAGACTTGGATAAGAGTACAGCCACAGAATCTTTGCGTCTCACCTTCAAGAACAATGGCAAAGTCAGCATCAAGGAAACATTGCAAGACGATGCTACTTGGAGTGGAGAATGGGAAGCGAATGGCTATGACATAACCGTTTACGCCAACGATCTAGTCCTACGAGGTACCGTTTCCAAAGATTACAAGACACTTGAACTTACCTCAGAATCTATCAGCAAAGTAAGTTGGACAGGTTCTAGAAAATTAAGACTTCAATAAACCAATTACACTCATGGCTTTCCTATTGATATAATAGCGAATGCCATGAGTGTTTTCTTTATTTTCATCCTACGGGAGAGGAGAAGAGCATCTTCTAAGAGACTAAAGGTTAACTCCGTTAGAGACAAAAAATATGAAAACCACCTTATTGTAATATCAATCTTTCAAATGATAACGCTGAAAAAGCAGAAAAAACACCTATTTTTACAAAAAAATCAGCTCACAATGAACAACTTTAGAAAAAAAATGGTATATTTGCAGTGCTGTTATAAACAAGCAGCAGACATGTTAAGGAAACAACTATGCTTGGTTCGTACTGAGAATCTGGACAATTCATTGTACACAAGAACGAAGTCGGCAAGTTCTTATGCTTGTCCAAGCGGAATTGCTTCTTATTTATAAACAAGGCGATGTCGCAAACAAGTACGACATTGTCATAGAAACTATAACGAAGAATTATGGATACATTTGTAGAAAAATTAAAGAACAATCCCATCTTCCATCTATCCTTATCAGCCAAAGAGTTGTTTCATAGCAATTTTTTGGCATGGTTAGCTGTAGATAAGAAAACGCAAGCCCTTTTCAAAAAGATTCTTTATACCTGGTTAGGAGAAGATACTTTTGATTATAATACAGATTGTATGGAAGTCAAACGTGAATACAAGAATTTTGATTTTAGTATTTGCAAGAAAATAACCAACGATAAGGAATCAAAAACGGGAAGAATCCGTCTGGTTCTAGAGAATAAATTCAAGAGCATAGCTTATAAGGCTCAGCTTGAAAATTATCAAAAGAAAGTTGACGCTCTTAACGAAGAGGCAGACAAAGCACAATGTAAAGCAAAACTGAAGTTTAATAGTGCAAAATTTGAAAATTGGAAAGAAAACGCCAAACTTCCAAAGACAAAGTATATCTTACTCACATTAGCTGAAGATTTCTTAGACAAAGAAGCTGTCAAAGAATCCGGATGGATAATTGTGACATATGCAGATTACTCTAAAACCCTACACGACAATCTGGATCTTGTCAAAGATAAGTTTTACAAGGAACTTCTAGAAAAATATTGCGAGTTTATTGATGCATTCTACACCTATATCAACAACAATTTGGAACAAATTAAATATACTGACAATTGGGAAATTCTCAAAGAAATGGATTCTTCCCCCCTGCGCTGCAATGATATATGGCAGAAACTTGTTATGCACCAATGTGCCTTGCAATTAGCCAAGAAACTAGAAAAGAAGTTTGGTAAAGATTTTCAGCCAATAATCGTCACTTCTGATCAAGAAATCTGGGGAGAAAATGGTACTGAAAATAAAGACAAATTATTTATGAGAGTTAGCTACTACCATGGTGAAGCCCTCCTTGAATTGAAGTATCTTATTCCCCAAAAGGGTATCTTTGTGCTCCAACAGCAAGGTAACCATCCTTTGAGAGCCGGTTTTTTAGATATGCTTTCGAAAAAGCCAAAATATTCCAAAAAACATGATACAAAGAATTGGAATGAAGAGACTGATAGGATCATTAGAGGAGCTAAACTTGCAACTATGGTTTCCCCTAAGAAAGTGGAATCAGAAGATAAGCCCCGATACAAATCTTTTGGAGTTTTCTATTATAACGATTTAAATAACGTTACTAAAAATATAGATAAAACACTTGACGATATGATTGACAATATCAATAAAGTCATTGTTCTTGTAAAATAGCAAAACAAGTAGAGCTATAGCTTACAATCCCTTGCCGTTCTAAATTTTAAGATGAAAAATTGGAATTACAAGAATATTTTTTGAAATTTTCCCTTCATATTACTATATTATAAAGGTATAACCAAAAAGAAAGAATAAAATGGCAAATAAAATGTCTTTATGTATCATCAAATACACCTATACTCGATATGTAGGGGTGGATATCGAAAAATATACTCGGGGACTATTCGAGTATGTGAAGGAAGAGTTTGGGGAGTTTCAACCACAAATGTCAGAGCCTGGAACTATACCTGATATGCCAGACTATCTGGACATCGTGCTCTGCAAAAAGGACGGAAGTATCTTCTACGAAATGGATATCCAAAGACGTGCCATCAACATCCCGCATGATTGTCAAATGGATGGATTAGTATTGGAAATCTTTATCCAGAACTGCGATGGCACGAGATACAAAAAAAGACATGCATATCCCAAGCCTTGGTGGAACCATAAAGCTAACGGCAAGTCGGACATGAGAAAACTGAAAATTCATAAAACTATCAGCAAAAGGCATCTTAACAATCAAGAAGGCAAAGACTCTGAAGGCATCAGAATACCTGAACTTAGATCTCAGATTCTCAAGTTTCATAAATTCTTAAAATAACCATCCCATGACATACGAAGAATTCAAGCAATTGGCTGAGCATCCACAGCATCGGGATGTTCCTGCCATCTTCAAGCTCGAAGTTTTAGAAACAGAAGAGCTGGAGGAGAAAAAGCGTTCACATTATCCGAAATATAAGGTGAACACCTATTGTCCGCAAGCCTTCACTACAACTTTGGAGGAGGCAGAGAGACTGATGCACCAGGATGTCCTTTACCGCAAGAAGATGAAGGAGGAAGACGACTATCCGCTGGATACCTTCTGCTATTATATCTCGGAGATTCCGCTGGGACTGTTGCACTACGACCGTGAATGTCTTTCGGAAAGAGTGTATGACGGTGAGGGAAAACTGATCGACCGGTCTTACTGCTGTTCGCGTTTCAGCATTTACTATCCCGGAGTCTGCGATTTGCCTGCATACGACCGTCATCCTGACGAGACCTTCCGAGGCAGAAACGCAGAACAGATTAGATTCCAGAAAGGTGACATCGTGGAAGTATATCGTGGCGATGAGGTGAAACTTGCCATCGTTGTCGGAACTCCGCTTACCACCGAATGGATCTGGGAGAGAAACCAGGCTGCCAAGGATAAAAGGGGATTGGATAAACTGCCATATGATGAAACGGATGACAGCTATACCGTGATAGATGGTCCCGGCTACGAATACCACGACCATGTTCCGTCGCTGTATGTCTTCGCCCCTCACTATCATGTGCCGCTCTATCTTCAGAGACGATTCAAGGGGTATCTGGAAAAGGCTGAGAAAAAGCAGAAAGAAGAGGAGGAGAAAGACAGGATCTTCCGCCAAGCTCACGATTGCAGCTTCAGCAACAAGGAACAAATAGAAAAATCTGAAAAGTGCGGCTGTTTCTTCTGCGGCGAAATCTTCTCGCCATCCGAAATCACGGATTACCTCCCTGATGAGCCGCCTACAGCCGAATGTCCCTTCTGTTATACCGACTCCGTAATAGGTGATGCCTCCGGCTTCCCTATCACCAAGGATTTCTTGAAGAAAATGAAGAAGAAATATTTCTAGGGCGATTTTTCAACGTTTTCATCTACATTCTCCCCTATCTCATAGGGGCAGTATCAGTTTTGAAAACGGACATAAAAAATGCGATAGCACCGCCCTAACTACCTGTTTTTATACAGTTAGAGAGGGGGCTATTAATAAAAAAGAAGCAGGATGGAAGACTGGTCCACCCTGCTATTTTTATTAGAATACCTTTACGAAACGGTCGATATCGATAGAAAGGCCTACCGTGAAGGTGCGGCCGGTGGTCATCGCAGAACTCCAATAATAGTTCTTTGGCGTATAACCGAAAAGATTATCTACCGTGAAATTCAGATTGACGGCATCCAGGAATCGCTGTTGAAGCGTGAACTTCCACAACTGATAACTGCTGTCATGCTTCTCGATGTTCGTATCAGGAGAAGACAGGTATCTGCCTGACAGAGCGGCATTGATGCGATAGAACGAACAGAGCTGACGGTCGTAGTCGAGACGCCAGGTAGCTGAATGCGGACGAGGCTGGGAGAACTGGGAATCTACACTTCTGCCACCCACATGGAGATAACTGTAGTCGAGTTTCACACCGAGTCCCATATCCGAACGGTACTGGGCACTGAAGTCGATGCCGCTCACCTCTACTCCATCCTCGTTGCAATAACGCGAAGCCACATCCGGCTGACCGGTTCCCGGGGTATAATCGGCATAATCCTCGGTAGTGATGCGCTTATCATACTTATTATAATAGCCCATGAGAGTAAGACTATACTGACCGGTAAAGAAGCCAGCATTCTTCACCCTTCCGGTATGCTCCAGCGCCAGGTTGTAGTTGTTGCTTTTCTCCGGCTTCAGATCCGGATTACCGTAAATCATCTGCATACCTGCCATATCAAAATTCATAAACATCTCCTTGAGCGTTGGGGCACGGAATCCGCCTGCATAGTTGGCACGGATGGAGAAGCCCTTCCACTTGGTCATCAGAGCCAGACGACCGGTAGTGGCATGCTGGCTGGATGCAGAGAAGTAATCATGACGAAGACTTGCCACGATGTTCAACCACTGCAAAGGATTGTAATCGAACTGGGCGAAGGCATCGTATGAATTCTGAGTCTTGGAACCATTGTTGGCAAACTGATAGGTGGTAAGATAATCGTTCAGGACATCTGCACCTACCGTCAATGTATTCTTGCCGAAGATATGGGAATAGAGGGCACGGACGGTGTTCTGACGGTTGGTATAATCGTGGTCGTGAGTACGCTCATCATTCACATATCGAGCCTTGTCATACTGGTCGAAGCCGTAAGAAATCTCCAGATTATCATTCTCCGAAAGATTCATCACGGTCTTCAGTCCGGCAGAATAATCCATGTAATGATCATCATAGTTGCTGCGCTTGCTGATACGATTGAAATAACCGCCACGACCTATCAGTTTTACCTTATCAGAGAGCTTGTAGGTAAGACGCTCCTTCACATTGAAGGTCTCTCCACCATAGATATGGAGGATGTTGGATTCTGTATCAAAAGGACTGGTAAGCTGAACCTCATCCGACGTGGTGCGCTGGATGCTGGTCTGCGAATTCCATTTCCCGGCATTGAAGCTGAAGCTTCCACCGTAGCGCCACTCCTTGTTGAAGTTGTTGTAGCGGGTATTGACATTGGCAGTCCAAGGTTCGCTGTTTTCACGGGAGATGATGTTGATGACTCCGGCTACGGCATTGGCGCCATAGAGCGCCGAAGCAGCACCCTTTACTATCTCGATACGTCCTACATTATCCAAGTTCAGACGACTATAATCAACATTATCCATGGTTTCACCAGCCAATCGCTCGCCATCTACAAGGAAGAGCACGGCATTTCCACCGAAACCATTCATATTGAGAGAAGTCTCCTGATTCATGGCATAGCCGAATTCCAGACCCGGCATCTGCTCGGTGAGGAGGTCCTGGATATTGGTAGCATCAGCTATCTTGATATCATTGGCGGTAATCAGACGGGTTACCACAGGAGCATCCTTCAAAGCCTTCGGAGTTCGGGTTGCGGTAACTACCACCTGATCGAGGGCAGTAGCATCCGGTTGAAGGCGAAGCACATGCTGCTCACCTTTTCTCTCATCCGCTTTCAGTACGAACGTCTGAGTCTGATAGCCCACAAAGCTCACCTTCACTCTCACCGCTCCATCCTTACTGTAAGGAATGCGGAAATATCCGTCTTCATCAGTTGTTACCCCATCCTTTGCATGCAAAATCTGGACGGTAGCACCCGCCAGAGGTGCGCCCGAATCATCGAGCACTCTACCCACGATATCGCCCTGGGTTTCGGCTTTCAAATTCAGGCACAATCCGCAAAGGATCAGGAATAGTGCGAATATTTTTTGTTTCATCGAGTTATATTACTTCTTAGTAGCTTCAAATTTACCTACCATTTCCATAGGCATACCCCCAAAAACAGAAGTAAAGTTCAATGAAAGAGTGTTATTCTTAAAAGAACCTTCCAGTTTTACTGTATACTGTTTTTCTTCACCTTTGACATTTAGACCAGTACCTGTATATTTCGTTTGAGCTAAGACATATCCACCATTAGAACTTGAGACTTTAACTGCAGGTACTGTAAATTCAGGCAAAGTCATCATACCTTCACCAAATGAAGGCAATGTAATCTTTACCGTATTATCATCAACAGCTTCCACTTTTATAGTTTTATCTTCATACGTAGAAGATTGTCCCATTACAGTCACATTTAAAGTACTTGTGTATGTTCCTACTATTTCCTTAGCGCCGCCAGCAGTATTGTCATCATCATCACTGCTGCAAGAGCTGAATGCTACACACATAGAAACCAAAGCCAACATCATGGCCATCATTGTCTTAAACTTTTTCATTTTTCTTTATTTTTCTTTTAGTTACAATAATATTTTCTGTTTGAGGGGATTTGCAATCCCCGATTATTTATCTTCCGGAACATAGATGATTTCGCCATTCTCCAACTGGTAAGCAATGCCTACCTTCTTTCCCTTGTTGCCCGACTTCTTACTCTGGTCTTCAGAAGGAGTATAGCGATTTATCTTTTCACCATCCTTGGTAATGATTTCCATATTCTCCTTGCCAGGGTTCTTCACCATAGTGAAGTTATCCTTGCTGAACATTTCCGTCATATTATAGCGCGAAACGAGTGCCACCATCAGGGCAAGGGCAAACACCATCGCCACATCGAAGAGGTTGCTCACTACGCTCATCGGATCATCATCCTCGCCATCATGCGAGAGACGACTTCTACGTCTTTGTCTCATATTCTTTTCAAGATGTTAAGGAGTTACTTTTTCTCATCAATCAGGTCTGCCATAAACTCGAGGTTACTCATATCCTCGGTGTACCAGCGGTTCTTGGTCTGCTTGGTTACAAAACCGATGGCTGCAGAGAACAATCCTACTACGGTGGTAGCGAAAGCCACCTGCATATTGTAAGCCATCGAAGCAATATCACCGGTAGAAAGACCAACCAGGGCTGGACCCATCGGAATCAAGGTACCCATCAAACCGAGCATCGGACCCATTTTCAGAAGAGTAGATGGAAGAGAAAGATCCTTCTCAACAAACTGGGCATACTGGTCGAGGATGCGATTCACCTGCGCCTTGCTCTGACGGTTGTCCACGAGTTTCTTCATATAGGAAACGATGACAGCCTGCTTGTTCTTCGGCAAGCGATCGCCCAGGGTATCGATATTATCGAGCGTCAGGGTGTTCATCTGTTCACGAATCTCCGCACCCGACTTGCGCTTTACAAGATACTGTCCGAAGAAACCTCCAAGGAGCAACAAGGCTCTGAGGAAGAAGAAAATCAACAAAATAATCACAGGAACCAGCATGCCTGTGGAAATCCAAAACAATACGTCTGATATGTAATTCATTATACTCTATATTTTTTAATTTGATAATTGTAAATTGCCCACCCTATTACCATTCCTACGATGACGATGGCGATGACGCCGAGAAGCGAGAGGGCATCGAAACTGTTGAATCCTGCCACCGCTGTCCTGCCATTCACCGTACCGATGATGCCCATCAATCCGAGCAGCACCTCTACCAGGAAAAGCAGTTCCAAGCGGATTGGTCGCTCCGGCAAGAGCCATCTCAAACCATAGGTGAATACCGGCGTCAAGACCAGCAGTACTACGGCAAGCACCCATGCCACTACCTGGAACGATACGCCAGGAAGCAGGAAGATGGTCATCACCAGAACACTGAACAGCACTGGGAAAAACAGCAAACCCGGGAAGTACTTCAGGAAGATGAAGAACACCCATTTGCGGCGGCTCACATGTTCCGAAGTCTTCAGATCTACGTGGTGCACACAGAAAAGCATCGTGAGTGCCACGTCGATACTCAGCAGCACCGCCATATCGAGCATCAGCTTCTGGTCGGCTATCCAAGCCGCAATCTGCGTCTTCGACTGCTCGATGGCAAGTGGCCAGGTCATTCCCACGAAGAAGGCTACGAGCACCGAGATGATCATAATCTCCTTCACTCCGTGGAAGGTCTGCTTCAGCACAAAACTGAAGCAAACCAATATCATCATTACTAAAACTAATGTCTCCATTTCTATTCAACCATATTCTTTCTTCTTCTGCGAATCAGAATCGCCAACATCACGAATGCTACGATGACGATGACACCTACTACGATGCCGCTCACCACAGTGGTGGTCTTCTGAGCATCCTCATTCAGCGTCTCCTTCTTCATCACCATACCCTTGTCGCTGCTGTTCTTCGCAGCCTCAGCATCGCGGATCTGCTCTACATTCTGCTGATATTCCTTGGCAGAAGCAGCATCGGTCTTGCTGGCGATATAGTTGCGCAGCTTGGCATTGTCGCAAACGAAACCGGAGCATGAAGGCTTATACTTGTTCACAGTCTCGGTATGAAGCTTGGCGATGTCCTTGAGCTGCTGAGGAGTAGCCTTCCACATTCCCTTTCGGGCACTCTCCATCATCACGGCGGTCATCTCCATCAGCGCTGCCGGATTCTGCTTATCGAAGAACTCCTTGGTTCCGAGATTGTACTTGTCCTTGACATATACATTATATATCTCGTCCCACATTTCCTTGTCGATTGCCTTTGGCTTCATCACATTCCAGCCGTAGGTATTGGTTACGATTTCGGCGAATGTGCTGGCACTGCTGGCTCCACCCTTCATTTTCTCCTTGATATAGGCTGGGTTGAAGATGGTGGTTCTGCTCTCGATGCCGATAGCCTCCTTCACCTCCTGCATTCTCATATTGCTATGGTTGCGATAGTCGGCGAGATAAGCATCCGGATCCTTTCCGGTTACGTTGCGCACAGCGAGGTTCATACCTCCCATGAATTCATATACGTGGTCGAGACTCAAAGCACCCCAAGTGTTGCTCTGTCGTGGCTGAACCACCACATCAGTACGGGTCAGCGCTGCCTCGAAAGCAGCCTTGCGAAAAGTCTCCCAGTTTTTCTCATCACCATAGAAGGCACCCATATTGTTCATATAGACCTCGGCAATCTGACTCTCCTTATCCCAGCGGTCGCCTGCGGTTACCATCTCCTGGATACCAGTACCATAGTTGCCGTTTACGCCACCAAAGACACGATACATACTCACCTCGCGTGCCTCTTTTGGCGACATACCCTTCTCTACGAGCACTCGTTCCGATTCGGTAACACCGGCTTTCACCAGGTTGTCGTACTTGTCACCCTTGGCATTTGCCGCCATCTCTATCGCCTTGTTGATGAGGAAGAGACGGGATGCTGCCAGGTCGCGGAGCTGACCGGAAGTCTGAACCACGACATCGATGCGAGGACGGCCCAACTGCTTGGATGGGATGAGACGCAGATCGGTAACACGACCGAAGGCATCTCTTACCGGTTCTACACCGAGCATATAGAGAATCTGAGCGATGGTAGCACCCTCTGTTTCGATAAACTCGCTGCTCCAGAGTGTGTAGCTCACCTTACGAGGATATTCACCCTTATGTCGCTCACAATACATCTTGATGGTATTGTCGCAAAGTTCCTTCGCCTTCTCCCAGGCATCCTCCGATGGTGTATTCTCCACATTGATGGAGAAGAGATTCCTACCGGTAGGCAGGGTGTTCGGATTCACAATCAGATCACCACCTGGAGATGGAGCGGTAAAGCCGCCATTCAGGGCATTCATCAGAGAAGACATCTCGTTGAGCGGACTCTGACGGAGCGCCTCCGAATACTTGCCCACATTCTGCAAGGCATGCTCTACGGTAGTAATCGCCTGAGCCAGCTGAATCTGCTGACGGGTATATTTAGGTGCTTTCGACATCATCATACCCTTATCTTTAGAAGATTTTTGAGACGCCTTGCCGGCTTTCGCCATCTTCGCCTTCTTCAAATCCTCCTGATACCATTTCTGTCCCTTCTTGATGGCTTCCATCATCTTGTCAGGGAAGTGACCGGTCTGCTCCATCTTCTCAAAAGCCTCACGACTCATCTGCGGAACCTTCTTCTTATGAGAAACCTTGGCTGCACGGAGCTCGCTTACCGTACGGTGATCTACCTTCTTCGGCTTCGCCTCCTTCGCTCCACCCATCTGGTCTGCCATCTGCATCATCATCTGGATAGGATCTGGAGCAGCCTGCATCGCTTCAACCTTGCGAGCCATCTGGAGTTCGGCAGGAGTGATTCCTACATAACGGCAGATGTATTCATCAGAAACCGAGGCTGAACC
Organism: Segatella copri; assembly: GCF_949820605.1. NCBI lineage: Bacteria > Pseudomonadati > Bacteroidota > Bacteroidia > Bacteroidales > Prevotellaceae > Segatella > Segatella copri. Next base: position 402,635 of record NZ_CATKVU010000007.1, on the reverse strand, counting down.
CAGAAGCTGGGTCACGGTATTGCGTGCCTTGCTCAGATAGAGACGGTCGAAAAGCTGCTTGTGCTTCTCCACACCCTCCTGAGCACGACCTTTCAACTTATCTACTGCCAGCATTCCGTAGGCAATAGGGTCCGTAGCCATCGCATAGACACTGGTGCGGATATCATCGTTATCGTATGGCACACCCAGAGTATAGAGTTTGCCGGTAATCTTCTCGTTTGCCAACTCTTCCGCAAAGTTCTCTACTCTCGCGATTTCATCTGCAGAATAAGGCTTGTTCATCTGCTTGGCATCGAGTCCCAGTTCTCGGGCGATTCCCATCTTCACGGTCAGCGCCTTCACCTTGAGCGACTGTTCGGTAGATGCCTTCTTCTCGTATGACTGAATGGCATCACTCAACTGCTTGTAGGTCTGTCGCAACTCGCTCTCCTTGAAAGGAGGGGTGAGATAGCTCTGGGTCTGAGCGTAGGTACGGCGCTTGGCAATCATCGCCTCGCCCACATTGCCGATGGTATATATATAAAGATGTGGAACCACACCAATCAATCGGTCACTCCAGTCGTTGCTGTCGAGTGCCACCTGCTTTCTCGGAGTATATTCCAGCGAACCGTGGGTTCCGAAATGGATGAGTGCATCGGCACTGAAACCATAACGTGCCCAGAGATAAGAGGCAACATAGGTGTAAGGAGGTGCCTGGTCGGTGCCATGCACAATCTTGAAGGAGTCGCCTCCCACGCCTGCCATCACCTGTGGAAGCAGAGCCACATTACCGAACTGCAGTCTTGCCACCGCCAGCTTACCGTCATCGGTAGCCATATATTTGCCAGAGAAGGAACCATAGAGCTGATTCATCTCCTTGATCATCTTCTTAGACAAAGCCTTCTGGGTCCATCCGGCAAACTGCTGGGCGGTAACCAGGGCAGGATGTCCAGACTTCAGGAACTGGGTATAAGCACCCTCGGCATAGGTTCCGAAGACGGCACCCTGAGCCTGGATCATCTTTGCCAGTTCCTGAGGATTGGCTGGCAACTTGCCTACATTGTATCCCTCATTCTTCAAGCGAACCAGGAGATTGTAGAGCGATGGAACCACTTCCATTCCCGAAGCGGTGAGTGCATTCTGACCGGGACCCTTGAAGTAGAAGATGGCGATGCGCTTGTTGCTGTTCTTCTTGTTCTTCAGATTCACATAGCCCTGCACGCTCTCCACGAAACTCTCCATTCTGTCAGGGATGCCGTAAACCTCCTGCAAGCCCTCCTTGTTGATGCGCTGACCGAAAACCACGTATGGACGGATGGCACCATCAATCTCCGGAGTCACGATGCTCTGCGACATGAAGCCACCGTTCATTCCCTGCTTGTCGTTCTCCCAATCGGTGGTCAAACGGTTGATATTAAGAGGTGAGAACAATGGAATATTCTTCTGCTTCAGGAACTCAACGAAGTAATCGCCCAGTCTGCCGTGCGCCATATTCACTACGGCATTCGCCTGGATACTGTCGGCATGATGACCGGCAATAAAGCTCTGCAGCTGGTTGATGCGATACACCATGAATCCCTTCTTTTCGAAAGCTTTTTCCATATCAGGAGCCGCACCCATAAAACCGGTGAGCAAGATGGCAGGAGCACCTTCTTTATATAATCCGTTCTTCGCCAGGAAGGCATTGTACTCACGGATGCTGTTGAAACCCAGTTCATCACCCTTCTCATCTTTCGGGTCAAAATGAGTCAGGAGATAGTTTGGTCGCTCATCCACACGTTCCGGTTCTGGAGCCATGAACTTCTTTCCGTCGATAAACTTACGGATGTAAGCGAGCATACTGTGATAATTCTTCTTGCTGCCGTTCTCGATATACTGCATCAGATAATCAGCATCGAAGTTATCTACCGATACGATATTGTTGGCTGGGTTGGTAGCAGCATGAGTCAGTGTTGGCACCTTGTAGGAAACCTCTTCCAACTGCTTGCGCTGGTTCTCGTCAATTCGGAGTCCCATACCATTCACGATAATCATATCGTAATCATCCAGATGATCGAAATCATCGGTTGTGATCTCACTCAGTTTAATCATCGCATTGTCGTTGGCATGCGAAATCTGTCCCAGCGCAATAGCCTGATAGTTGAGGAAAGCGATGCGGGTAGTACCCACCCAGGCAGAGTAAGCCTTCGCCAAACCTCCCAGAACAATCACAGCCAATAAGGCCAGGAAGATGTGTTTCTTTTTAATCTTTCTAATTTTTCCTAATCCTTTTTTCATATCTATTCCTTTTTTCGGGCTGCAAAGGTAAGGCTTATTTAGAAATTGTACAATACCGAGAAATTGCGATTTTCACATTTTTTATACTTAGAATTAAGTATCAGGTTAAACGCATTAATATAGTCTGTACTAATAAATAAGTAGTGTTTTCAGGACTTTTTCTTTCATTTCAGCCCTCAAAAAGAGGAATTATTCCGAAATATGCAGAAAGAGCGTAATCACCATTACGGCAATCACGCTCTTTCTACTTATAAACATAAAACATTACGATGATGAAAGAAAAGCTTAGCAAACCTTCTTCTTCCGCTCACAATAGCGTTCGCATTGGGCACAGATGTCATATCCCAGCATGGCACCCAAGATGAAATCCTCCTCAGGCGTAAGCTGGCACAACGGTTTGGTGATTATCATGCGGATAGCATCCAGACATTCTTTCTTACCAAAGAAGAGATTCAGACGGTCGTTGCCAACCGGCTGGATGATATAATCAATGTTCTGACGCTCTAATCTAGTTATGGCAAAAGACTCATATTTCTTGTTGAAGGTGTAGAGCACCAGGCGGCGCACGCCCTTCTTATATTCATATATATGATTCATCAGAACCTTCAAATCTACTGGTGTTGCGATTTCCTGCTGCATACTATCCGAATTTATCTGTTTTTAAACCAAGAATCAGAGAATTCCATCATTCTCCAATTCTTGAAAAATATTTTTGTAAAATTATAACGCTGGCTTGATGTCCTCGAGCCAGGCATCGATACGCTCCTCTGTCTTGTCGTCCTCGTTCACCTCGTCGAGTGCGAGTCCCAGGAACTTGTCACCATCAATTGCCTCACTGTCATCATAGGTGTATCCGTCTGTAGAAACACCAGGCAATACGGTAGCACCAGCCTCAACGACAGCATCATAGAGTTCCTTCATGCCGCCACAGAATGTATCAGGGTAAGACTCGCTGTCGCCACAACCAAACAGGGCCACAGTCTTGCCAGCCAAGCCGGCACTCTTCAATGTCTTCACGCCATCATACCAGTCATCCTGCATCTCACCGGCACCCCATGTAGAAGTACCAAGAAGAAGATTCTCATGACTTGCGATAGTAGCGTCATCGATGTTAGCTACATCTACAGCTTCCACGCCCAACTTAGAGGCGATGGTTTCGGCAATCGACTGGCATGAGCCAGTAGAAGAGCCATAAATTACGATTGTTGTTTTCATTTGTCTATCTTACTTTTAGTTACATTTATTTTCGGGTGCAAAGATACATCCTTTTTCCATCATCTGCAATACCTAAAAATGATGGTTTCGCAGAAATACCTAAATATGGGGATAGATAAAAAGTTTTAGGACGATTCATCCTAAAACTTTCTTAAATCTTATACTTTTAGGATGATTGAGCCTAAAAAATCGTATCTTTGTACCTAAAATAAATACATTAATACTTAAACTTGTTATATTTGGGTAGTTTGCAGCTATCGCAGCTATGGTAATGGTTTCAGTAAGCAACGTTTTTGCATCAAGCAGAATGGTAAGTAACGCAGAGGTAGCACCAGTTGATACCGTAGCTCCAGAAGCACCTTCAGATACATTGACAACAGGTACTCCTATCCAGCCACAGGCTACCACTGAGGATTCTATCCAGCAGGAGACACCAGCCGAAACTACTACAGATACTCCTGTAGTAACAGAAGAGAACACCCAAGCAGAGCAGCCAGCTACTGTTCAGGAGACTCCACAGGAGAATACTCAAGAGGAGACAACTCAGCAGCAGGAGTCTACAGAGACAGAGCAGCAGGCAAATGCTGAATAAGAATTCACAAGAAAGTTCTATTAAGTTCAATTGAGTTCATTTTGCAATCGACATATAAGAAAAGCGTAGAATCCTGCTGGCAGTAATACCAACAGGATTCTGCGTTATTATTACCCATTGATAAATTTTTGTGTTAAATTCGTAAAAAATACTTGGAAGATAACTGAAAAATGATTACCTTTGTATTAATTAATGTAAGAATGAGTTTTATGCATATACTGAATGAACAGACACGAGAAACATTAAGTCGGAAGTTAGGAAAAACTTACGATGAGATATTGCAGATGAGTGCGGAAGAGCTAGATGCACTTGTCGAGGCTCGTATTGGCAAAAAACTAACTCCAGCATTCTCTCTCAAAAATATGGTTAATAGAGGATCTGTCTATTTGTTTTTCAAACGTTTAGTTTCAAAGAAAGTATCAATACTAGCGAAGCGTTAGATATCTATCAGCAGGCCTACAATAAATATAGTGAATTGGAACTTCTCATGGATACAACAGCTCCCGATGTTCACTGGGCTCGTGTACATTTTACAGTAAGACGTGCTTTACAAGTCTTACTAGGGGGTGTAATTTAAACTGTGTCAAGGCTTGTTCTTAACTTTCATTCCCACTCCCTGCTGGGGGCATGCCCCCAGCAGGGAAGCCTTTTCGGCTGCAAAGTTACATAATTTTAAATCTATCTCCAAATTTTATTGCCAATTGTTGAGAAATTTGTCCCCAATTTGCCAGTGACATAGTCCATTTCTTACGGATGTTGCGATAAGCTAAGTACACAAGCTTCTCCAAAGAATTATCCGTAGGAAAGACCCCTTTAGTCTTTGTGACCTTTCTTACCTGTCTGTGATACCCCTCAACCGTATTGGTCGTATAAATGAGTTTACGGATGGCTGGAGTATATTGGAAATATTCTGTCAGACGTTCCCAATTGTCACGCCATGACTTGATGACAATTGGGTACATCTCTCCCCACTTAGACTCTAACAGGTCTAAATTAGCAGCAGCGGAGTCTTTGTTTACTGCACCATATACTGTTCTTAAATCCTTGATAAACTCCTTTTGATGCTTACTGCCAACATACTTGATAGAATTGCGTATCTGATGGACAATACAGAGCTGCACAGAACTCTCAGGAAATACGCTTTGGATGGCATCCGGGAAGCCTTTGAGACCATCAATACAACAAATCAAGATGTCTCGAACACCACGGTTCTGAAGATCCGTAAGAACTTCTAGCCAGAAGTTAGCTCCTTCACTCTTAGACACATACATACCTAACAGTTCTTTTTGGCCTTCCTTGTTGATGCCAAGAATGTTGTAAATGGCTCGTGTGACAGCTCTGCCATTCTCATCCTTTACCTTATAATGGATAGCATCAAGCCAGCAAATGGCATATACAGGATCGAGCATGCGAGACTTCCAGGCGGTGATTTCGGGTAATACACGGTCTGTTATAGAGCTGATAGTATCGGCTGATAGAGTTGTGTTGAACTCACGCTCAAAGTAGCTGCTGATGTCACGTGTGCTGGTGCCCATGGCGTACATCTCAATAATCTGGTCTGCCATGCCATTGGCAAGAATAGTCTCACGCTTCTTTACGGTCTCAGGTTGGAAAGTTCCGTCTCGGTCACGAGGAGTCTCTATAGTGACCTCACCATATTTTGTTTGAACCTTCTTACTCATCTTACCATTACGACGATTGCCGGAAGAGCGTTCCTCGTCACTTAAATGAGCGTCCATCTCACCTTCGAGAGCTGAGTTGAGAATACGCTCTAACAATGGAGCTAATGCTCCGTCCTTGCCAAATAAGGCTTCACCACTACGCAACTGCTGAGCTGCTTTCTTGTAATCAATTTCTAAGTTGTCCATAATATAAAAACTGTGTTAAACTACTTTTATTGTAGCTTGACACAGTTTAGTTTACACTCTCTCTTACTATGGATTTTAAGTGCTGTTGCATCAGGAATCATCTCCATAGTATTGGCTGATTTATTCTAGAGTTATTGAAATGAGTACAACTATAGAAACTAAATCAACAAACGAACTTTTTGATGGCGCTGTACCGAACACCGATACAGCGCTATTATATTTTATGAACAGCAGAGATGAAATTCTCATCGGAGCATTGCATATAAATTCTGCACCTTGTTATGGAGCATAGAAGCATGGAGAAGACCATTCCTCCATTCTTCAGGAATATGGCATATTCCAAATTTAGCGCCCAAAATAGCACCAGCTACAGCTGCATTTGTATCCGCATCTCCTCCTGATAAAACAATCTTCAGAATACCCTCTTTATACGAGGTTGCATGCCAATAAGCCCATAGGACAGCCCCTAAAGTTCTGAGCGTATATCCCATACTCTTTTCTTCATCCAGACACAAAGAATCCAGACCTTCATGATATGCCAAGTCAATAAATGGAACGATTCGTTCATCATATTGTTTGGCAATGCCAATCACATCTTCATAATCCAATATCCTGTCTTCAAAGACAAGAGTATGTATGATAGAAGAAATGATAACGCAAGAGCCCACACAGCGAGGATCATAATGAGTTAACTTACAGATATTCTCAGCATTACTAGTCATATTTTCCTTCAGAAGCCCTACCACCGAAGTTCTCATGACGGCTCCATTAGCTGCTGCTTTTTTCTTTCCCATTTTCCAGATAATCTCTGCGGCCTTCTGTGGATTCGAAGTATAGTCGCCAAGAGCCATTACATTATAAGTATGCCGGCCAATTCCCATGCCTCCGTTCATCATCCATTCCTTAAACCTTCTGGCAATATCAAAAATATCTACCTTTTGACAAGCCACAAAGGAATCTAAGATGCATAGCATCATGTCGGTATCATCAGTCCAATCGCCTCTTTGCCAACGACGACGATGATCATCCTGCACGATTTGTGAATAGTCCTCTATCCCATTAGGATAAAAACGATCCACCTCTTGCTTGGACATAAACTCCGTGCTCAGTCCCAAGGCATCTCCTACAGCTTGCCCAAAGATTGTGCCGAGGAATCGTTCTTTTATAGTTTCATTTTTCATATTTTTTCTATTCATACAACCAACAAATCGTAAAGTCATCCATATCAATCACTCCTTGGTGATATAATCCTTTGAGATATTCCTCAAAAGTTAATTGATTATCAGATGCTTGAATTAATTTATCAATAACGTCGTTCTTGAAATTAGACCTCAATGTTTCTGCCGTCTTTAGTAATTGAGAATTACCAGACTGCTTTAGATATTCCTCTGCAAGTTCTTCGCTAAATTCCTTATAATGAGCTAACTCATACATCATTAAAATACAATGAGATAAAGCATCGCTGGCAGCAAAAACTACAGACGAACCATCTAACACAATTTCACCATTTCTAAAGCCTTCTTCTTCCAACGGGTCTTTGCAGCTTACCAATCTTGGCGGATTACCGAGACATGCCAATTTCGTAAAACAGTGTTCTAAGATAGTTGTTTGAAAACTATAATGGAAAGGACCTAGTATACCATCATGAGGATAGAACGCACTCAACTTTATTAAGTCATCTTCTTCCGCATGACTCGTCACATCTGCAATAATTGCATCGGAATATTTCTTTAAGATATTCTCTCACTTCCTTCGTTTAGATTCTACTATAATCATTCGAACACCTCCTTGCCAAAAGATTTTTCAAATCTTTGCTTAGTAAAAATATCCATATTTTTACATCCGTGAAAAGCTCCTTCACGAATTATTACATTTTCATTTATATTAGATATTAATCGCAAAGAGTCACAACTATCGAAGGCCCCGACACCAATATATGATAAAGACTTTGGGCAAGACACACCTACCAAATTCATACAAGCTGAAAATGCAGAATCCGCAATATACTCAACACTATCAGGAATATTCAAAAATTTAATTTTTTGGTTAAAGTCAAACGCACTTAAACATATCATCTTGGTACCTTGACGAATTGAATAATTATCAACCAACAGATCAGACCCTGACAATAATAAAGTCCCATCGTTACTATATCTTACTCCATATTCATCAACAATTGAGTTTTTCCAAACATCATCAGTAACCTCTGATAACATTTTCTCAGTTAACCGATTAAGCAACCTAAAATATCTATTAACGCTCTTCGGTAATTTTCTTTTTGTACATACCATAAAAAAAATAGAAAGAAGGTGCATTATATCTTCATCGTACATAAAGCCTTGTAAAGTAGACATGATTTTACTCTTACTTAAGTCACGATAATCCTCAGCAGAGAAAAGTAATCTATCTGTAGCACCATATTCATCAAGCAAAGAAGATTCCAATGAAATAGCTTTCAAGGATAAAGCGATGCTTGCCAAAGCAAAGTCATCAATACTTTCATCAAAATCATCGACGGTTCTCAAAGGATGAGAAAAGTCCTTTGTACCAAATGTTGGAGACTTCTGTCCCTTCATGGCAGGAACAAACATACCATCATAATCTACCAAAGTCAGATTTCCATCAGGACGAACCATGATATTGTCTGGCTTAATATCACCATGAGCAAATGGCTGAGAACGTAGCCATGCAGCCATTTTGCAAAAGCGATAGCAAAGCATAGCCATGGCATAATTGTCTTGATAGTTTTCTGCAATGTAATTCTCCATTGTTTCACCATCAATCCAATCCATCAGAAGAACAGGAAATTCGTCTTCCTCACAACTGCTATCTACGAAGATTTCTTTGTCTAAGTACTTTACAGAAGTAATATAAGAAGAATCTACGAACTCCAACTCATCTGCAATCTGGCGATAAGCCTCAGCTCTACCTTCTTGTTCTTCAGTAAAACACTTTAAGGCATAGCATTTCCCTGTCTGTTCATCTTTCATTTTGAACACGACAGCAAAGGCGCCACTGCTACGATATGGTTCACCATGATCATCTAGCACTGGTACCAAATGAGCCAACTCATCAAGATTGTTACTAGCATCTTGTATGGCTCTAACATATTCTGAAATTAACGGATATTGCATAGCTCTTTCTTCTTTATTCTCCTTTTTTTCTATCTTCGTCTATATACAAATATTGCTCACAACCAGCTTCCTTTATCAGTTTAAGCCATTTCTTTTCATGAGTCCAATATTTATCTCCTTTTCTGACATATGCCATATTGAACAAATCGAAAAGGTCATTACGTTGCCATTTATACTGACCAACCTCTAAACATTTAAAATAATAATCCAACACCTTAAAAAACAACTCGTTATTAGATAATATATATTTTTTCAACTTATACCGTCCATTGGTTGCTGTATCAGCCCAAGAATTCACGAGTTGATACACCATAGGTAAAGTTAATAATTTTCTATGTTTTTGATTATTTTTAATTTTCATTTCACATTCAACAGCCATCTCATTAACCTTAATTTCTACATTCTGCATTTCTTCTTTTGCTTTATTTATATAAAGTTCAAATTCAGATTGCAGTTCCTCTTTGATAGCCGCACCATCAGATACTTTTTGAGCCATAAGAAACAACTGCTTCACATATTCCCTTCTACCAAGACTACAATTCTTATTTGACAATTCTATTAGATATTTCAAAGGCTCTACAAAAAGTAACAGATCTTTACACTGCAACATCTTTTGAATTGCTCGCCTTACCACAGAGAACTTACTAACCAAACTACCCGTATTAGTCAATTCCCATAAATTTACATAGGTTGGGAAAAGATAGTCTTTCACATGCATAAACAAACATTCATCCGTACCAAGTTTATACCAAATATTGGTATCTGGTATAATCCGAAAAGGAACAATACATTTTAAAGTTTGCTTTCTTCTATGGCGCAGTTTTTTCTTATGCCTCGTCCACTTTTTATAATTCATAAATTTATTCATAATTATTTTTTTTGTTTTAATGGACTCCAAAACTATTCTGGTTTATCCAGATGCAAAGTTACATAAATCTCAGCTAACAAAATTAGTCAAACTAGTTTTTTAAGATTATTTGTATGCAGAGTAAGACCACTTAGCCTTTACACCTTTTACAGCACTCGCATCTTTCCCATCTGCAACTTCAGTTAGTCCATGAACCTTAATTCTATTTATTAGAAGAATAAGGAATAATTACATTCGACTTTATATAGACTTGCATATCATCTTTTGACAGGAGATTTCCACCAGGATCTAAAACAGCAAGAATTATTGGACGCAAATCCCATTCTGTCTCTCTGTCTTTACCAGGAAATGTTCTATAATTGCATTTTTCCATTGCAGAAACAATGAAATACATATTTTTATCTCTCTGAATAAATATATTTGTATCTTTTTCTGCAACAAAAACCTTATAAAAATGATCTTCAAAATTTTCATTAACTATATAGTAGTCATAATTCTTTTCAAACAGATTACGACCTCTAAAGATAGCAAGTCCCTGATAAAAGGGTTCTAATTCACCTACACTATACGAATATTCGTAATCTATCATTTCATAACGGATATTCCTAATTCTTGTTTTTATTATATATTTTTTCATCATTTATCAATTTTAACGTATCCATTACAAACCTGGTACCTCTTCCGAGATTTTATCCGAACTCTAGTGATGCAGCATCTTTAGTGCCTCAAGTTCATACCCTATTATAAATATGCAACACAAGGATCATCAGGATTGTCATCCTTATATTCCTTTATCTTTTGTTCAAAAGCATGTTCACCTTGGTTAGAATAATATATGCAAAAACAAGTAGATGCAATAGCAAATATTAAAGTGAGTACGCTTCCAAGCCAATCTCTTAATCCCAAACAAGCATCTGCTGCTAGAACATAAAGAAGAAAGCCTAAAACACCAAAGAATATAGCCTTTGTCTTTTTGGGATCTTGGTATTTTATTTGTATCTCGGCCTTTATTTTCTCTGCCCTTTCGCGATTTGCTTCTTGTTTAGCTTTTTCAGCAAGCTCATTGTCTTTATTCTGTTGTTCAATCTGCTTCTGCTTTTCCTTATCTAGTTTATCCACTAAATATGTATTTAGTTCTTCCAAAGTTTTTGGAGCAAACAACGCTTTGTTGTTTTCATCTATCATGAAAGCGTATCTATCCGTACCATCCAACTGGAAGGCTAGGATATTTTCGTCAACAAATGCGGTACGAAGCATCACAAAACTATTTCCGTCACCTTTGATAAGAATCGACTTGTTTGCAAGTATATATTTCCAAGTCTTAACAGAACCTATGCCGTTCGTTGTTATCAATACGGTTCCATTCTCTTGAAAGATATACACTTGCTTTTCACCTTCATCATTAAAAACTATCCATGCTTTGTTGGAAAGCACAGCTTTCGCATCAAGGCTCTCCGAGAACCTTTTATAGCGATTTAATGTCTCAAACAAATATGTCTTCATAACCATTTACTAAAATGTTACTCTTGCTTAATATATTAGGCAAGTATATTTACTAGAAATTAAAGATTCATAGAATTTCATTATTTATCGCATACAGCTCTAACTTGAAGCATTCTATATCTTTCAATACAATCTATTTTACTTTTTCTAACAAAATCCATATTGTCATTGTATGTTTCACCAATAAATAAATATGCAGCAGGATTATCGTCATTAAATTGATAACAGTTATTAAAATACAATTGACCTGTATATAAATATATTGAATATTCATTATCTTTCAAAATCCAATTTCCTGAAGTTCCATCAACAAACCCTGCTGATGGAAGAATTATATAATTATTATTTGGTCCTATTATTTTCGCCACCTTTTTACCATTTAATTCTGTGAGATAAATCTTACATTTTGTAATAAGTTCTCTACATTCTTTTTTTGTAGGCATACGCCATTTTCCGCCCCAATTAACTTTTGCTATATCGTACTTTGTATTTGTGATATAAAGTGGTGGACATGTTTCCGCATCACGTGATGGAAATCGACTATTTAAATCTCCTACAAGTTCTTTCCCATCAAAAACGTCTTGTCCAGTAGGTTCTCCCCACCCATAATAATTACCTGATTCTTCAGGATTGTTTGCACCAACATTACAAGAAGCCCATTGTACACTTAACCCTAAATCAACCGCTTTTCGATTTTTGATTTCTGTTGTATATAATCTTGGATGCTTTTTCCAATATTCTATATAATTGTATATTACATTCCCAATAAAAAGCAAAAATAGGATTGCGACAAAAGCAATAAAACCTATAAACAAATACTTATCATTACGCTTTTGTATGAGCTTATCAGGGGGTGTAATTTAAACTGTGTCAAGGCTTGTTCTTAACTTTCATTCCCACTCCCTGCTGGGGGCATGCCCCCAGCAGGGAAGCCTTTTCGGCTGCAAAGTTACATAATTTTAAATCTATCTCCAAATTTTATTGCCATTTGTTGAGAAATTTGTCCCCAATTTGCCAGTGGCATAGTCCATTTCTTACGGATGTTGCGGTAAGCTAAGTACACAAGCTTCTCCAAAGAATTATCCGTAGGAAAGACCCCTTTAGTCTTTGTGACCTTTCTTACCTGTCTGTGATACCCCTCAACCGTATTGGTCGTATAAATGAGTTTACGGATGGTTGGAGTATATTGGAAATACTCTGTCAGACGTTCCCAATTGTCACGCCATGACTTGATGACAATTGGGTACATCTCTCCCCACTTAGACTCTAACAGGTCTAAATTAGCAGCAGCGGAGTCTTTGTTTACTGCACCATATACTGTTCTTAAATCCTTGATAAACTCCTTTTGATGCTTACTGCCAACATACTTGATAGAATTGCGTATCTGATGGACAATACAGAGCTGCACAGAACTCTCAGGAAATACGCTTTGGATGGCATCCGGGAAGCCTTTGAGACCATCAATACAACAAATCAAGATGTCTCGAACACCACGGTTCTGAAGATCCGTAAGAACTTCTAGCCAGAAGTTAGCTCCTTCACTCTTAGACACATACATACCTAACAGTTCTTTTTGGCCTTCCTTGTTGATACCAAGAATGTTGTAAATGGCTCGTGTGACAGCTCTGCCATTCTCATCCTTTACCTTATAATGGATAGCATCAAGCCAGCAAATGGCATATACAGGATCGAGCATGCGAGACTTCCAGGCGGTGATTTCGGGTAATACACGGTCTGTTATAGAGCTGATTGTATCGGCTGATAGAGTTGTGTTGAACTCACGCTCAAAGTAGCTGCTGATGTCACGTGTGCTGGTGCCCATGGCGTACATCTCAATAATCTGGTCTGCCATGCCATTGGCAAGAATAGTCTCACGCTTCTTTACGGTCTCAGGTTGGAAAGTTCCGTCTCGGTCACGAGGAGTCTCTATAGTGACCTCACCATATTTTGTTTGAACCTTCTTACTCATCTTACCATTACGACGGTTGCCGGAAGAGCGTTCCTCTTCACTTAAATGAGCGTCCATCTCACCTTCGAGAGCTGAGTTGAGAATACGCTCTAACAATGGAGCTAATGCTCCGTCCTTGCCAAATAAGGCTTCACCACTACGCAACTGCTGAGCTGCTTTCTTGTAATCAATTTCTAAGTTGTCCATAATATAAAAACTGTGTTAAACTACTTTTATTGTAGCTTGACACAGTTTAGTTTACACTCTCGCTTATCACGTTTTATTTGTCTTTCTTTTCTAATTTTTATCTCCAGCTTATATTTCTCACGTTGTAATTCTGACAATATATCTATATTGCATTTTTTTACAAGATACCATTGTATCTTTTCATACGAAACATCTTGTAAACTATTAGATTTCGTATTAATCAAAAAACAAAAACAATTTGTGCTATCTATATTTAACACAATTATATCTGTATTGAAAAAAAGAATATTAAACAAGATTTTTTCTCTTTTAGTATCCAATATAAGAGAAAAATTAACAGGAAAAAATTGCCACTTTGCATATTGCGACTTCCCGTTAAAGGATATCAATACATTGTCTTTATCAACAAAGATAAATTTTTCTATTTCATCCTTGTCTTCATTAAAAACCATCCATTCAGAATTTTGCACAAAAGAAACAAAATCCTTTTTATTGGCTATAGACTTTAAACGTCTAAACTCATTTATTATATAAGTCTTCATAATTGTACATTTCACCGAATTAATAAAAAAGTAACCCCAAACTATGCTTCGCATCGGCTATATTACGATAAGCCTCAACTCTACCTTCTTGCTCTTCAGTAAAGCACTTTAAGGCATAGCATTTCCCTGTCTGTTCATCTTTCATTTTGAACACAACAGCAAAGGCACCACTACTACGATATGGTTCACCATGATCATCTAGCACTGGTTCCAAATGAGCCAACTTATCAAGATTACTATTTGCATCTTGTATGGCTCTAACATATTCTGATATCAAAGAATATTGCATTGACTTTCTCTGTTAATTGTTTTGCCCTCAAAGGTACAAAAGACTTGCGATACAACCAAACCTTTAGCATTTTTTTACCTAATTTAATATAGTGTGCTATTTTGTACCATCCGGTACTTCTTTATCCATGTCTTCAAGAACCTGAGAGTAACAATCTCTTTCTCTGCCTTTCCCTGACGGATGTAGTACACCAAGCTAATTCCAATCAATACCGATATAAAAGGAAACATCATATCTATAACTTTTTAAATTAATACTTTTTGAAGGTACAAAGTTAGCGCTTTTCTTGCATAAAAGGTTCCTTATGGAGAAAAATCTTACCTCCACAAGCCTTGTGGAGCCTAAACATTTGTAGCATTTGCCACCATTTATTATTTTTGCAGCCAAAATAACAATAAAAATAATAGGAATATGGAAAGACTCTTTTTTTTCGTGATTGCCGTTGCGTTAGCATTCGGCGTTGGTTGCCTGGGAAGAAACAGAAAGATTGGTTTCGGATGGGCTTTTGGTATCTCACTCATCAATGTGGTGATTGGTCTCATTGTCGTATTATGCCCTAAGAAGAAAACGCCAAATGAGCTTGAAAAGAAGAACTAAGTTGAAGATTTGGGGATGGGTATGTATTCTGATTGGAGTAATTGGCTTTATCTGTATCATTATGCGTGGCAACCCAAACCTCGGACCGAGCGTTTGGGTTGCCATAGGAGTTTATTTGTTATACAGGAAGAATACCTAAGAAAATTCACTTCCACTCCACAAGCTTTCTATCCAATGGTATCTTCTTGGGTTCGCCACGATTGCCATCAATGAAATAACTCCCGGCTAGACTTTCATCAAACTGGAGAGTGAAGGCTTGGCGGATACGGGCACATTTCTCATTGATAGAATTAGACAATGGATTCGTCAGGGCTTCGATGCTCTGGCGAATCTTCTCTTCCGAAAGATGTGCCCCGTTGTTGTTCGATTTCTTGCGAATATCCACATAGATATCATATAGCTCTTCCCTATAATCCGACAGACATTTGAAAAGGATTCCCTCCTCATGACGCAAAAAGAGAATATACACCGCCTTTACCAATGGCTCCATCTTAATAGTCATATCATGATAGTCGGGCAGTATGATATCGTAATTCTCCGTGATGACCATTCTACTCAGATTCTTGGGTGGAAAGAGATACTGCTTCAGCACCCAATCGCTTACTCCGCCAAGGCGTAAGTCCTGTACCTGTCGGTACACCTCCTTCATCTTCTGCCTGATATCATAGCTGAATGTTTCATCTGCCGGAATCGGTTTAGGATCAAATATACTGTATGGAAAATCATCGACAGAGCTGAACATCACTTTGCAATCCGGCAACTTATCATACGCAGCCTGCATCAATGGCATAAAATCCTCATCTTCCTCTATAGACAAAGAATAGGAATTGACATAATATATGCCATCCTCCTCATGGTCTAGCTGTAAGATGCTAGGATGTAATTTCTCCTTATTCTTTTCTTCTACCAATTGCGACAACAGCAAATCGGAAGGAACAGAGATGTTCAAATCCTCTTTATTCATCGCAGGATAGCTGTAGAGAGCTGTCTTCCTGATATGAGGACCCAGAAATGGGAAATAATTAAAATGAATAGACTTGCTGACAAACAAGTTGTTGATATCCACGAGATGGTTGATGATGGAAAGGTTCAACTTTTCATCATACCCATTCTCTACAAAGAATACCTCGCCATGTAGGCGTGTTGGGAAGTCGCGAAACTTCAATACCTTTTTTCTTCCAATCTTTCCGGTCATTGCTTATCACTTGTTATATGGTTGATTACAGTATTGTACATATCAGAGCTATATTATGTATTTATCGAATAGTTAAACTCTGATCACTTCATCAATCGCTCTATCCATTCATTGAACAAAGGGCATTTCTCACGAATCTTCTCTAAGCCAATGTCCATAGCAACACAAATGCCAACAACTACCTTATTATAATCAGGAATAGCAGCTATCAATCGTTTGGACGGAGCTGTCTCAGGACTATTGTTGATAAGCTCTGGCGATTGGAAAGCCTCTGCCGTAGCCTGCAACTCTGCATAATCAAACTCACTCTCCTCAAAACTATTCAAGAATGCACTCACATCACTAAACAGCAACCCCTCAAACTCATGAAGTTGTATATATGGTATGAAGCGGAAGCGATATTGCTCAGGAATATCCTTCGCCATTCTGTCTATCAAGAAATGAATACGCTCCGTCTTATCCACTATCTCCTTAGATTCTTCCCATCCAGGAAACCCGAACTGGTCTTTGATACCATAGTAATCCACTAACATACTGACATAGACATCACCTTCTTGAAGATGATTCAATATTTGCTTTTTGATGGTGGTCCAAGGAACTATACCACCATGCGAGTGCTTGATGACAGGAGCTTCCACATAAATATCATGCTTAGCAAACTCCACTCCAAGCACTTCTGTACAAAACTCTTGTTCCGTAGGACCCTCACACACTATGATTAGTCGTTTCATCGTGGCTGACCTCCTTTCATGATATTTTGTTTCCACAAATCACCAAGTGTATAATCCTCAAGCCAATGTCCTAACTCTTCGCTATTCAGCCGATTGATGGTTGTACCATCTTCGTTCTGATTAACAGTCAAGACATCCTCTGGTTCAAAGTTACTGATTAGTTCAGCACTCTGAGTAGCAACAATAACTTGCGTGCCCTTTTGTGCCGCCATCTTAATCAAACCCGAAAGTTTTTCGATAGCCACAGGATGCAAACCAAGCTCCGGCTCATCAATGATGATAACTCGTGGTAACCATGGCTGCATAAAGAGCACAGTCAAGGCAATAAAGCGAATGGTTCCATCCGACAAGTCGGTCGGTCCGTAAATCATAGAACTATACTTATCCTGCCATTGCAAGCGCACCATATCGGCTTCGGTTGGTTGGAAATAGAAGTCCAAGAAATAGGGAGCCACACTCTGAATGACACGGATGATGCGACGATAAGCCACAGGCTTCTCTCGCTGAATACGATAGAGGATAGCCGCCAGATTTTCACCATGCTCATACATACGATAAGCATCGTTCACAATATGGCTATCAGCCGTAAATGGAGAACGGCGACCAGTATCGTGGAAGTGAAACTTGCGGATTTGGGAGATATAGTTAGATAAATCTTCCTCTTTATGGTCTTTTAAACTCGATTCGCTCTGAAACTCCGTTATAACATTTTTCTTCACTAAATCTAAAGGACAAACATCATCATAACAACCAACAACTTCTCTTTCTACAATGAGTTTACCATCAGATTCCAATAACATCAAGTCATATTCACTCTTAGCTATTAGCAAGTTTACAGCTATACGATCGGTAACTTTTCTGCCTTGATAGAGTAATTTATCTACTCCACCAACTTGAGCGACATACGCCACTAATCTCTTCTCATAGATGTTTCCTAACATCTCGAAAAGAGACAAAAAGTTACTCTTACCAGCTCCATTGGCACCAATCAAGAGATTGATAGGATGCAGTTGAACTGATAACTTTTTAAAAGACTTATATCCAAATATTCTTATCGAGTCCATAACTTTACTTTTTACGTTCGAAAAAAACTTCCAACAATTTATCAAGCACAGGCTTAAAGCCTTCAAACCACTCTTTCTTAAAGTTATTGTATTCTTTTTCTATATGATCTTTTATAGCACCAGCCGTACCTTTCTTTCCCATTGTAAGATTTCTAAAATCTTTATGCGTACGTGCTTTTATCACAGGAGCTATCTTCGAGGCATAAGAATCTTCAGAAAACAAATCTTCCACCATATAAGAATTAACATCCTTGATTTTATTGCCTCCATTAGCCTTGATTACATCAGCTTCACTTGTTGGATAGTTTGCAACAGGAAGATAGCTATCTTGATAGAACATAGGAACAATCTTATCGTTTCTATCAGACAACGGCTTTATTTTCTTCCATCCATCATTCCATCCACCATTATCATAGTCAAAGAGAAATACAATCTTATCAATTCTATTCAAACAGGGCGAAAGTATCTGGTTATAGATTTCAACAGCAGCACTTGCACTATTAGAAGACATAATAGTTATCTCATTTAACTTTTCGTATTTAACGTCTTGCTCTACAAAAACAGAGATTGCCTTCTTCAAATACTTATCATCATACTTGCCCTCTACCACAAGAATATTCTTCGAACTCAAAATGAAAGAACCTTCAAAGTAATCTATTGCTCCATCAGTCAAATCGCTTAGATGTTTTAGCCCATCTGCTGTTTCAACTATACCATCATGCATATAATAAATATTTTCTATATGGTATCCATCCCAACGTTTATTCAAAAACATTGGCGAATGAGTTGTCATTATCGTTTGACCTTCAAATTCTGAAATAACTCTAAGGAGTTCTTTCTTCATTGCTATATGAGTATGCGCATCAGGTTCATCAAATAAGACAAGGGCATCTTTATCGCCCAACACTTTTGTAATGCATTCGATGAGGATGAGTTTCTTCTCACCTTCGCTCAAGTCTTCGAAATTATAGCCATTTACCTGTATGGCTATATTTTCAATCAACTTATCAGCTCGCATACCAGAATTAAGATTTCGCTCAGGCATACAAAGGAAATAAAGGTAATAAAATACCTGGGCATCTGATGTTAAGTTGGAATATGAATTACATATCAAGTCCTCATACTTCAACACCTCCATAGGAATTCTTTCCTTTCCAAATTTCTCTTCTATACGAGCGTACCAATTAGAAGCATCATGGCTATTAGCCTTATTTTCCTCACGACGAGTGAATTGTACGGTCACTTGTTGAGCATCTACTTTTAAGATATTCTTAACAAAGGATTTTACCTCTTCATTCTCACTAAAGAGTAAAGAGATAAAAGCTATCTTCCAACAATACTTGTTTACATAAAGGCTCTGTGGCTTATATTCACCTCCACCAATGGCAGCATTAAAGAAACGAACATAGTAATCCTTATAGCAGAAATTCCACAAACGGTCATCTTCTCCACTATAACATGAGATAAGCATAGAAGGCATCTTAGGCTGCGAATCTAATTCTATAACATTTCCTGCTTGGTCGATATTACCATAAAAGCAAGTTTCTCCATCCATCTCATACTCTATCCAGAAATTACCTATAGGAGTCTTGACTTGAAGCCCAAACATGGTATCAAGTACCAAGCTTATGGCCTCCAGCAAGTTACTCTTACCAGAACCATTTAAACCTATCAATGCTATATAGCCTTGATTCCCCTCAAAAGAATATTCACCATGAATATTCTTGTAATGCTCTATATATAATTTCTTTAATCTCATAATCATTCAAATATTGTTTGTTCAAACTCACTTAAAGAAGTACTTTTCAATTTTGCAATCTGCTTCTTTAAAGCATCTATATTTTCATCCACCTCACTCATTTTTTCTACAATATCTTCCTGCAACACCAATGGAGGTACTACAATTGGAATCTGCTTTATTTTTTCTTGATTTACAATAGGCAATGTCGTTTTTGAACTATCGGCAATTGCTAAGTCTTTATTAAATTTTAAATAATAGTACAAATACTCAACTTTTAATTGGCTTTCATCTACAGTAAGACCTGTAATTTGCTGATTTGAAGAAACACATTCATCTTCAACAATTCCCACTTTTCCTACTGTTGATCCTATTCCAACAAACAACAGATCATTTTTATGAAAAAGGCGTGCTTTATTATCTCTAACCGCCAAATCTGATATACTTCGACAAGATTTACCCAAATATTTATCAACTCCTATATCCGCAGGAGTATAAAATTTTATATTCCCTTTAAAATATTCCTGCTTATTTGTTGATGGTGTTGTTCCTGTAGCTATATTTTTTATGCAAGTTTCTAAATTTCGAATAGGGAAATCACTTTCTATGCTTTGATTCACAGCAAAAGAATCCCAACGCTGAGCAGTACTACTATAGGCTATAAAACGCAAGGAAGTATCACCTTTGCATTTCCCATACTTTTTCATTTTTAAAAGTTTATCAAACAATTTTCTTCCTTCTTCTGAAAAACTTAATATTTGTCTTTCATTATATTCTATTTTTCCAATTGCTTGATTATAGCCAACTAAAATATCCTCTTGCTCTTCCAACGAAGGTAAAGGAATCACTTGTTGCAGAAAAGCATCAATATCTATGCGCTTACGATTAGTCGTACCACTACTACATTTACGGGCAAACTCTACAAACTGAGGAGTTGTAGAAATCAGCACCATAAATTGAGGAAGAATCTTAGAAGAATCTACATCAAACACAGGGAAATCGTTTGTAACTATCGCCCCTTCCAAATCATCTGGAATTACACCAAACGCACCATTACGAGCATCAATTTTGGAGACAATAAATTGACCTGCATGAACTACGGTCTGTCGCTTGGTTCCAATTTCAGAGCCTCTCTTTAACTGACCATCATTTCTTGCTATCACGCCACCATTGTTTATCTTAACAGTAACTTGCTTGTATTCTGCGTCATCTTGGATTTCAATCTGATCCTTACTTTTTTTCAAGAACGAGCCAATCTTAGCCATTGAGTACTTCTTGGTAAAGCCCAATTTCTCCTCAACCACATATTGGACACTCCAATTCGGAATGTCCTTATAGTGGGCAAAATGGATATATTTAAAAGTATTTACACTCATTTCTCTTTAATATCTATAGAATGGTTCTGGTTCGCAAGCGACACCATCAATAAATCTTGTACGCAGCATGGTTCCGTCATCAGAAACATTGTATTTCGTGGCTCTTACATGCTTCTCCCAAAGTTTGTTTTCCTTTCGATATTCCGTAAACTCCTTTTCAAGCGGTTCCAATTCGTTTTCAATCTTAGCTCCAGTAGTACTGATACCAGCTTTCTGAACCTCTGCTATAGGAATCACATAGTCAAATCTTTCTTTCACTAAAGTTTTAATTTCGTTCTCTATCAAAACCGTCAACTCTTTCTTACGAGACCGAAGGCTTTTCTTTTCATCTTTTGTCAAAGCCTCCTTGCCACGTTTTGCCAACTTCACATCTATATCCGTCATTTCTTCATCGTACTTAGCTTCCACCTCATGCGATACTTGAATACAGATACGATTGTATTCCTCAGCCTCATCTTCGGTGAATTTCTTGAAGAACAACAAACTAGGCTTTACTGTAGCACCTGCTGCCATAAACACATCTTGCGGAATAGACACAATCAACAATATCTTTGCCTTGCTCTCTACAAAATCGCGCACCTTTTGAAGGTTTGTATTGTTCAATACACCTTCTGGGAGCACAATACCCATTCTGCCACCAGGCTTTAGGAGATTCAAACAACGCTCTATAAACAAGACTTCGGTAAGACCATTAAACTTTCCTATTTGAAACAGGTCAAGTATAGGTTGATTTATATGATCATTGACTTGCTTTAACGCATTGTCATAATTTTCCTTACCATACCTTTTTTCATAAGCCTTGATTTTCTCTATATCAGTAAACCTATCGGCTTCTGTAATCTTTAATTCCTTGTCTATTCTTGCCCCAAAAGGAGGATTAGTAAGGATAACATCAAAGCGGCCTTCCCAAATGCCATTGACATTCAAGAGACCATCATGATGATGAACCCCACCATGACCATCTCCGTGCATAATCATATTCATCTTGGCAGTTCGAGCCATACGAGGATTGGCATCCGTTCCATAGATACAATCGAAAGAAAGGGAGCGCAAACGCCCCATTGGATTATTGATGTCCAACTCATAGTTCATCTTGCTGAAAGCATCTATTACCTTTTGGTCATTTTTCTCTTGTTCTTTCTTTGGTAGCTTTGAATAATCGTCTGTAAACAAAGACTTTTTTACATCCTCTTTTCTTACTTCCACTTCATTCTCTATATGTTCACGAACATATTCGAAAGCACGAATCAAGAATCCACCACTTCCACAACAAGGATCACAAACATACTCACCTTCTTGTGGGTCTAGCACAGATACCATAAAATCAACAATAGTACGAGGCGTGAAAAATTGTCCTAATTCTCCACGAAACGTTCTTCCCAAGAATTGCTCAAAGGCAATACCTTTCACATCATCAGAAGTAGTTGACAAGTTATACACTTGTAATTCCTTCACGATTTGTTCAAAGCTATTCTCTCGTATTTTAATAGTTTCATTTTCATCAAAAAGATGGTCTTTGGCAAAATCCTCCTTTGTCTTATTAAACAAAAACTGATAATAATCAGGTGACTCTTTAGACTTTACGGCATCATACATCTTCTTTTGTTTCAAAAATTCTTCCTTTGAGAAAATTTGAGTTCCAGAATTCGTACGTTCGTATCTAATTTTGATGAACAGAATCTTGCTTATCTCATCAAAAGCTGCTTCAGGTGATAGTTTATCATTATTACGAATGATGTTATGGCACTTAAAAAGCAATCGAGAGAACTCATCACGAGTAAACGCTTTTGTCTGCAGCAGCATAGCCTTGATTTTCTTGTCATCGTTCACCATATCGGCAGAAGGAATATCAGCAATTTCCTCCAACTTTTTAGGCATAGCATCCTCTACCACCTTAAAAATACGAGTTTCCTTCAAGTTGGTTGTGACAAAAAACTTAGCACCAGCCCAAGCTGCATAATTATATCCTTGAAAATAGTCAGCTTGGCGAATAGTAACATTTTCCGCCTTACACTCCACTACGATAAGTGCATTCTTCCCTTTTCGTTTATCCTCCTCATTTCGCCAGATAACAATATCTGCACGAGCAGCACCTTGCCCGCGTTGAGAGTTTGTCACCTTTACTTCTTCTCCCATTTGTTTGATGCCATAGCCGTAGCTATCCACCAAACGACAAACATATCTTTGGCGAACTTCCTCCTCAGGCTTTAGCACAAGCCATTTATCTCTTATCGGAGAATATATCTGGTTGCTTTCTGTTTTTATTTCCATATAGGATAGCTTTTTGTTTTAACAAGGCAAAGGTACACTTTTTAAGTGTATTTACCAAATTATTTATTCAAAACTTTTGTTTTACTCGCAAAATCAACCAAATCTTTCTACTACTATTTGAAAAACAAGGAAAATCTTCCAAAGCAACAATACTCGTAACCCTCTTCTCCATGATTCCCCAAAAGTCTAATGGAAAGGCAAAAGCAATCTTGCAACTCCCCAATCCCTCATGAGCAGAATAATTATTTTCTATAGAGGTGCAGAGTTGTTACGAAACAGGCTAACACGCACGTATAAATCTTTTTCTCGAAAAAAAAGTATCAAAGTCTCATTTTTGGGCATAAGATAAAGCCTATATCTCTAATAAACAGAACTTTATCAAGAATGAGACTTCTCTGAAAATGGAGGGAGAAGTATCATCGAAGTATCATAAATTAGCGAGAAGTATCATGATTTTGCTGCTTAGCATCGAAAAAAATGCTTTATGAAGTGATAATAATAGCATTTGCAAGGCAATAAACAGGATGTTTTTGCGTTTAGTAAAACAGAATGTTTTATTCTTAATACTTAAGAAACATGGATGAAAAGGAATTACTGAAAAAGGCTTTTGAGTACGGAAACGTACCTAGCAACATCACCTACTGTTTCACCGAACCATGTCCGATGAAAAACAAATGTATCCACTATCTATCCGGTCTCTACAAAAACGAGAAGACTGATAGAGGGGATGCCATTTTCCCAAATGCCCTGAAAAACGGGAATTGCAAGTACTTCGCTCCGCTGCGTGTCGTGAAAATGGCATGGGGATTCGACAAACTCTTTGCCGAAATGAAAGTGAAAGACGCTCCTGCACTGCGCGCCGAAATGAGAGACTACCTCGGCAGCAAAGGACAATACTACCGTTACAAACTGGGACAACTGAAACTCCTGCCGGAACAACAGGCATATATCAAACAGCTCTTCGCCAAATACGGATATAAAGATGTTGAATTCGACCATTTCTCAGAAGAGATTGATTTCACTAAAAGCTAATCTTTTTCTCTGCCCTCCAGATGTTCCAGCCATACCATTTAAGCGGTCCCACAGAGAACACGTGACGGGCTACCGGTGAACACGTGACGGGCTACTAGAGAACAAGCGATGGGCAGCCATTGCCCGTACAACGGGAAACGAGTGCCCAATTTATCAACCAAACTTTGGGCAACGCTGATAAGATTTTATAGTTTATAGTTGACAGTTTATGGTTAATAGTTAACAAACAAACATCTTAATAAACATATTCAATGAAGATAACTATAGTTCATACAAACAACAAGAAGCAGCTCCTCGTCAGCACCAAGACGATGGAGAAGTTGCTGCAACGTATCGCAAAAGATGACAGCAGACTTACTGTTACCCATTTCCGAGAATACGTGCCCTATATGGAAAACAACTACGAGTATTACAAGGATATGCCAACATGGATACACATCTACCCCGCTGCTGAATTCGCCAAAGACGAAAACAACAACCTGAAGATGAAGACTTGCAATGGTATCCTAATGCTGAAATTCGGAAACATTACGGATGCAGACGGCGTGGAGGGCGTGAAGCGCTCGGTTGCCATGCTGCCTTCTACCTTTGCTGCGCTGGAAGGTGCTGATGGTAAGTCGGTTATCGTATTGGTGAAATTCTGCAATGAAGATGATTTGCTGCCTGCTGAGGAGGCGGATGCCGAACGACTGTACCGCATCGCTTACCAGCAGATTCTGCCTGTATATCAGGCGATTGCCAAGGCTTCGGTGCTCACAGACGGACCGAAACCTTCTATAGAAGCGGGCGCAAACCTGTCTTTTGAGCCTTCGATGCACAACAGTTTTATGATGACGCTCGATGCGAAACCTTATTTCAACAGTAAGGCGGTAGCGATGAAAATTGACAGCAACATGCACCCTCAGAACCAGGCTTTCAACACGGAAGATAATCAGCAGATGATTCCTGTTTCCGGTACTTCGGAAGAAGAAAAGAAAGTTGACAAGAACAGCGTTCGCGAGAATATCATGAGCATGATGCAGCTGCTGAAAAGTAAATATAACTTCAGATACAACACGGTGATGAAATTCGTGGAATACATGCCGAAGGAGAAGGGTTGGTATGGTTTCCAACCTGTGGATCCGAGAGTGCAGAAGCGCATGACGCTGGAGGTGCAGCTCGCTGATATCCGAGTGAGCATCAAAGATGTCAGGAATTTTCTGGAGTCTGATTATATCAAGAATTATAATCCGATAGATGAATATCTCTTCCAATGCTACGACAAATGGGACGGGAAGGACCATATACGTGCCTTGGCTCGTACGGTTCCTACCAACAATCCTTACTGGGCAGACTGGTTCTACACCTGGTTTCTGGGCATGGTTGACCAGTGGCGCGGCTTTACCCATCGCCAGTATGGCAACTCGGTGGCTCCGCTTCTGATTTCCAAGCAGGGTTACAACAAGAGTACTTTCTGTCGCCGGCTGTTACCACCGGAGCTGCAATGGGGATATAGCGACAATCTGGTTTTATCTGAAAAGCGTCAGGTTTATCAGGCGATGGCGCAATTTATGGTCATCAATCTCGATGAGTTCAACCAGATTTCTCCACAGGTGCAGCAGGGATTTCTGAAGAATCTCATCCAGTTGCCTACGCTGAAATACAAGCCTCCGTATGGCAGTCATGTCATGGAATTTCCTCGTCTCGCCTCGTTCATCGCCACGAGCAACATGAAGGATATTCTCACCGATCCATCCGGCAACCGAAGATTCATAGGCGTGGAACTGACGGGACCGATCGATGTGAGTGTGCGTCCGAACTATCAGCAACTTTTCGCCCAGGCGCTGACTGCTTTGCACAATGGCGAGAAGAGTTATTTTGATGCGGAACAGGTGAAGTTGATCATGAAGAACAACTGCCAGTTTGAGGTGGCTGAGCCGATAGACCAGTATTTCCAGCTCTATTTTGATTTGGTTGAGAATGAGAAAGAGGGTGAATATCTGACTGCCGCCGAGATTTTCGACTATCTGAAAAAGCAGATAGGTTCATCGCTCAAGGTGAACAGTTTGATGGGATTCGGCAGAAAACTGGCGAATATGAGTGAGTTAAAACATAAGAGATTTGCAGATGGAATGAAGTATCTTGTAAAGAAAAAGTGAAATAATGATACTTCTATGATACATGAATGAGACTTCCCGGCATCAGAACCGAGAAGTCTCATTTCTTTTATCTTATTATCTATCAAGTCTTTAAGTCGATATTTTCAATAGAAAATGAGACTTTGAGACTTTTTTCTCAAAAAAAAACTTTTTCACGTAAGAGAAAAGTATTATCCATTAGATAGCATAAAGGAAGGTGCGGATGAACCAGTAGCTGATGATACCTGCGATGTAACCTACGAAAGCAATCCAGGAGATATGCTTCATATACCAGCCGAAGGTTATCTTCTCCAAGCCCATTACTACCACACCAGCGGCACTACCGATAATCAGCATTGAACCACCGACACCGGCACAGTAGGCCAGCAACTGCCAGAAGACACCATCCACAGCCATATCACCAGCGGCAGCCACAGGATACATTCCCATACATCCGGCTACCAGAGGCACATTATCAACAATACTTGAAAGCACACCGATGATACCAGTTACGAGGTAGTGGTTGCCATCGAATACGACGTTCAAGCCCTGACCCAAAGCAGTCAACACGCCAATCTCAGCCAGGCAGGATACTGCCATCAGGATACCGAGGAAGAAGAGAATGGTACTCATATCAACACGAGAAAGCAACTTGGTTACTCGCTTCTGAGTGCCCTCAGCATCAGCTCCACGATGCAAACCGCGATAGAAAACTTCGGTAGCAGTCCAGAGAACGCCCAATACCAGAAGGATTCCTACGAATGGAGGCAAGTGGGTGATACTCTTGAAGATAGGAACGAAGATCAAACCACCTACTCCCAACCAGAACACTGCCTTGCGCTGACCTTCGGTGAAATCGCTGACCGATGCATTCTGCTGGGCAGAAACCTCAGGCATCACGAGTTCGCCCTTCAACATGGTCTGAAGGATGAGGGCAGGAATCACCATGGAAACCACAGACGGGATGAAAATTTCGGCGATAACGCCGGCAGCAGTAATCAGTCCCTTGTTCCAGAGCATGATGGTGGTAACGTCGCCGATTGGTGAGAAGGCACCACCCGAGTTGGCTGCGATGATGACGAGAGATGCATAAACCATGCGATCCTTATGGTCGGTGACGAGCTTTCGGAGAATCATAATCATCACGATACTGGTGGTCAGATTGTCGAGGATGGCAGAGAGGAAGAAGGTAAGGATAGCGATACGCCAGAGGAGCGTACGCTTCGACTTGGTCTTCATCACCTTGCGAACCCAGTTGAATCCGCCGTTCTGGTCAACGATTTCCACGATGGTCATTGCACCCATCAGGAAGAAGAGTGTTGTGGCAGTATCGCCCAGATGTTCCTGGATGATTCCGGTCACCTTCTCCACCATTCCAGCAGCGCCGCCTGTATAATCAGGGTGCATCAACTGGAGATACTGCATTGGATCCATCATATAGAGGGTCCAACAACCTACCAACATCAACAGGGCTATCGCAGCCTTGTTAACCTTTGTCAAGCTTTCGGTAGCTATGAGTGCATAGCCGAGCACGAAAACGACAATAATAGAAATTGTAAGTGTAGTCATTACTTTTTATTTATTATTAGATATTTTTTCCTTTAGATATGATTTGGTACGTATGTTAACCAAACGGCTGCAAAGATACAAAAAGAAAAGCAATAACCACACGATTCCTTATTATAATTGTATGAAATCGTTTACTTAACAACGGTTTTCTTCCAAAACCCGTTCTATTTTGCGTATCCAGTGCTCATCGATTTCCACTTTTTCGGCATAAGACTTGAAGTTCATCACCACGTCTTCCACTTCTTCTATGATATTAGAAGCATTTCTGATATCCTGTCTTTGTGCAAAAAGCATCAAATCCTGCTTCGTTATATTCTTTCGCTTGCCAAGAACCGTAAGTTCATGGTTACGATAGAAATGCGAATCAGGATCGGCGGAAAACACGATGTCGTAAGCTGGCGATATATGCCATTCTCCATTGGGGTACATCACAAATGAGAAGTTCTTGGTATGGTCATCTACATTCTCTGCAAGAACATTAAACACCATTCTCCTATATTGCTGGCTCTGCTCTTCAGCAGACAAATTCAGTTTTCTACCCACCACAAACAAATCTTCGTAAGTATCAGCCAAGGAACTCATGGCAGCTAAAGTCTGAGTATATATTTTTCTACCCTCCACTCTATCAAAGCGTTGGGTCAGAAAATTCTGGGTTCCTTCAATCTCTACCAAACGAGAAGGCATCATATTGATACCGGCATCCTTGGCCATCAGATAATAAGCCATCTCTACCCTGGTAAAAGGAAGTTCATTTTTTCTGCTTGTATCAAACTTCAATATATAGTGCTTAAAGTTGGTTGGCAAATCGGCTTGACCTGAACGAATAATACCTGTAGTTTCATCCATGCCGATAATCGCCTTAGGACGCTGACCACCAGCGGAAGTTCCCACCTTGTACAAATCTTCCATAATAAGACTGTTGCTCATATCAATGTTCACATCCTGCCTATCCAGGAATAATTTATTCGCAAGTTCATAAAGTGAAGCCAATTCGATATTTACAGATGCATCCTCCTGGATATGAGCAGGTTGAAACTCCAAGGCTCCCATTGCTCTCTTACCGATAAAAGACAGTCTATCCACTGCATTTACCATTTTGGATTGCAGATGATTGGCTTCCATCCATTTCTGGAAGACCACATTTCCCCAATTGTCAGGCAGAGAATCTGCTATGAACTCAGGCAAACCTGCATAAAGTTTTTCTCTGTTTCCAGACATAGGGAAAGTTCTTTGAACATAAACAGAATCCAACGGCGCTACCAATGGTGCAATATTCCATCCATATTGCATAAAATCCTTGTCGAATTGGAAAACAGAGCAGCCCCGCTTGTCATTCCAAGACAACAAGCCCACATTCTTATCCCACAAATTCACCTGCACAACATTATCTTTCATGTCTTACCCTTTCCTTCTTTTCATTCATTTTCTTCACTTGGCTAGGCAACATTGGCAGCGGCGGCAAGAGTTTCTCTGCTTCCTCCAGGAATCCGATGCTCCTCAACAGAGAAAGAATAGTGCCAAAGCCTATGTTCTTAGCTTCGCCTTTTTCAAACTGGCTAATGGTGAAAATGCTCACACCAGCCTTTACAGCCACCTCTTTCTGAGTGAGATTGCTGAACAGACGATATTGCTTGAATCGTCCCCCCAATTCTGATATAATCTCAGAATTAGACTTTGCCTCTATACCATATTCCGTAATCATGCTGCAAATATAGTTATTTCTTTATTTATCGCCAAATATCGGGTTAAATATTTAAATATCTTTAGTTATTAAAAAGAAAAATCGGTATAAAAAATCCGCACAGCCCAGAGAGCCATGCGGATTCTGATATTTAATAAAGCTAGCAATAATCATGTTCACAGGTTACTTAGCCACCTTGAATACGGCGGCACTAATGCCTGAAGCCTTGATGGCATCGGTCTTCTTGCCTGATTTATATACAACCTTGCCTGTAGAAAGAACAGAAACTGCCTTGCCACCTACAGAGGTGATGTTGAGAGAGGCTGCCTTGGCACCAGGATTCACGACAACAACATACTTCTCATCACCCAAAGTGCGCTCATATACCATCGGATATTCCTGACCCTTCTGGTTCAGGAGCTTCCAATCTCCCTCATTGTCAAGAGCCTTGGCTGAATGACGCAAAGCGGCCAGCTTACGGGTATATGACAACAGAGAATTCTGATCTCCCTGCTGAGCCTCAACGGTCAACTTTCCGTTTTCCGTATCTACAGGGAAGTAGAGTTTATCAGGCGCACTCGTTGAGAAGCCGGCATTCTTGCCCTTGGTCCACTGCATCGGAGTGCGGGTACCAGAGCGCTCATTGCTACCCTCCTTGTTAGGGAGATTCATCTGATACTTCATACCAATCTCATCACCATAATAGATAAATGGAATACCAGGCATGGTGAGGAAGAAGGTCATCGCCACCTTCAGCTGGTCTGGCGTGTTGCGGGTACCGATGTTAGGACGCTGGTAATCGTGGTTGGCAGATGGTACAGCGATGTAGCCGAGATTCTTGGTGGCATTATATGCCTTGGTATAGTTCTCGCTAAATTCCTTAAGCGAACCCTTGCCCTGCTTGTCGAAATAGCAGTTCTGATAGCTCTGCTCCCACTTTCCCCATGGAGTCTTGCGGTCGAAGAACAGAGAGGCATAGCCCTTAAGACCGAAATGGATGTAGAAATCGATGTTGAAACCGGCAGGAATGGCTTGCTGCGGATTAGCCCATTCTGAAATCAGGACAGTCTCAGGATAGTACTTGTCCTTCCATGCACGCATCTCATTCCAGAGTTTGGAAACCTCCTTCTTGTCAGGGTCGTTCTTGATGAGCGATGACGCCATATCAACACGGAATCCATCCACACCCTTATCAAACCAGAAAGCCATGATGTTACGTATCTCCCTGCGAACAGCCTGTGGTCCAGGCGCATCTACGCTCTGCTCCCAAGGATGATTTGGGTCTGGATGAGCAAAGCCATAGTTCAAGGCTGGCTGGCACTCGAAGAAATTCTTCTCATAATACTTGGCACGAGGAGCATTCGCCTCCACATATCTGCCTCGGGTACTAGACTCCGGACTTGCCTCCTGATGACGGGCTTCTATTTCTTTCTTCTCGCTCTCAGGAATATCGTTCATCCAGATATAATAGTCGCTGTAACGCTGGTTAGGATCTTTCTCGGAAGACTCCTTAAACCAGGCACACTTGGTGCTGGAATGTCCTGCCACCAGGTCGAGACAAACCTTCATGCCACGCTTATGGGCCTCATTGACCAATGTAACCAAATCGGTATTGGTACCGAATCGAGGATCCACCTTGTAGAAATCGATGACATCATAGCCACCATCAAACCATCCCGACTCAAAGATCGGATTGAGCCAAAGGGCGTTCACACCCAGCGACTTGATGTAATCCAACTTGGAAGTGATACCCGGCAAATCGCCAATACCATTTCCATCAGTATCCATATAGGAAGATGGATAAATCTGATAGAAAAGTGCATCACTCAACCAAGCCGGTCCCTTCTTCTGTTCTGCCTGAGCAGAAAGTGTGGTTGCCGCCAAGGCAGCAACCAACAACATTTTATTCATTCTTTTCATGAGCATCATTATTAATTCAAGAAAACTTTCTTTCATAATAACTCAAAATTCTGCATTTTATTGTGCAAGAATGCTAATTGCAAATCCGCCACCTGCAACGGAGTTCAACTTCAAGACAGACTTGCTGGTTACAGTCTTCTTGGTGATGACATAAGCCTGCGGATTGGTCTTGTAGTTGGCATTCTTTGCATCCTGATAGATGGTAGCTACATACTTCTTTCCCTTGTCAAGGAAATCGAGCTTTACGGTAGACTGATGAGCCTTCATGCCCGTAACGCCACCGACAAACCAGTTATCAGAACCCTTTGCCTTGCGGGCAGCGGTGATATACTCCATTGGTTCAGCCTCCAGATAGATAGACTTGTCCCAATCTACGGCCACATCCTTGATAAACTGGAAGGCATCCATGTGCTTCTCGTAATTCTCTGGGAAATCGGCAGCCATCTGCAATGGACTGTACATCGTTACATAAAGTGCCAACTGACCGCAGATGGTAGAGTTGCAATGAGAACCATTGGCGCAATCCATTTCAAAGATACCCGGTGTATAATCCATCGGACCACCCTGCAGACGGGTAAAAGGCAAGATGGCGGTATGTCCCGGTTTGGTACCTCCGAAAGCCTGATATTCAGTACCGCGAGCACTCTCGTTGCCAATCAGGTTAGGATAAGTGCGGCAGAGACCGGTAGGACGCACAGCCTCATGGGCATTTACCATGATGTGATAATCGGCAGCACGGGTTACGGCATGCTGATAGTGATTGATTTCCAACTGACTGTAGTGATGCTCGCCACGAGGAATGATGTTGCCCACATAACCGCTCTTCACTGCATCGTAGCCATAATCCTTCATCAACTGATAAGCTCTGTCCATATACTTCTCGTAGTTCATTACAGAAGAAGAGGTCTCATGATGCATGATGAGCTTCACACCCTTGGAATGCGCATACTCATTGAGCGCCTTGATGTTGAAATCAGGATATGGAGTCAGGAAATCGAATACCTTTTCCTTCATATAGCCACTCCAGTCTTCCCAACCGATGTTCCATCCTTCTACCAGGACTGCATCGAAACCATGGGCTGCAGCGAAGTCGATGTAACGGCGCACATTGGCATTGTTGGCAGAATGCTTGCCCGATGGCTTGGCATGTACATAGTCGGTTCCATCCAACTTCACGGTAGGATAATCATGGGTATAAGCCCACTCACCCTTACCGGAAATCATCTCCCACCATACACCTACATACTTTACAGGATGAATCCAGGAGGTATCCTTGATCTTGCAAGGCTCATTGAGATTGAGAATCAGGTTGGAAGACAACACCTTACGGGCATCATCTGTAATGACCATCGTACGCCAAGGGCTCTTGAACGGAGTCTGCATATATCCCTTCATACCCTGTGCATCAGGGGTAAGCCAAGAGGTAAAAGTCATGGTCTTGTCATCCAGGTTCAGATGCATGGCTGGATAATCTACCAGGGCAGCCTCATGCAGGTTGATGTAGATACCATCATCTGTCTTCAACTGGAGTGAGGTCTGTACACCGGTATCTGAAAAGACAGTCTGTGAGAGATTGCTGCTGACAGCAGCATGCAGGGCTGGACGGATGCCAGACAGACGGGTCTTGGTGTATTCATACTCCTGGGTATCGTAATCACCCGGAATCCACCAGGCGGTATGATCGCCCGTCATGGCAAATTCTGTACGCTCTTCCTTGATGGTAAAGTAGTTGAGACTGCCTTTCTGAGGAAACTCATAGCGCAATCCTACTCCATCGTCATAAACACGGAAGCGGACGTTCATATAACTGTCTGTAGAATTCTGCTTCAACTCTACCAGCATATCATTATAATGATTGCGGATAGACTTGTTCTCTCCCCAAACAGGAGTCCAGGTCTCATCGAAAGTGGAAGTTTTCTCATTGATGACACTAAAATCAGAAAGCAGATCCTTGCCATCCTTACCGCCCTTGGCGAGCTGATAACCCAGACGGCTAGGCTTGATAATTGTCTTACCCTGATAGGTCACACTATAGGTAGGCACAGTGCCATCCAAGGTGAAGTTCACCTTGATTTGTCCGTTAGGAGAAGTGATGTCTCCTGCATCTGCTGAGATGCCAAAAGCCATCAGAAGGCTTGCGAGCAAAAAGAGTTTTTTCATATTATTCTTCATTTTTAGTTTATGATTGACTACTTAGTATAACCAGGATTCTGGCCGAGTTTCTTGTTCAAGTTGAGCACGGCATAAGGGATAGGATAAACCATGGTATAGCCCTGCGTATCATCATTGTAATCACCTGCAGAAGCATTGTGGGTCACACCCTTGAAGCGGTCAGCAGTAGGCTCTGTAAAGGTACAGAATCTGATCTGGTCTTGGCGGCGTACTCCCTCCCAAGCCAGTTCCAGCATACGTTCATTCAGAATGTCATTGAGCGTAAGTTCTGTACGAGGTGTAGCAGCAACACGGCCACGAACCTCATTGACAATTGTGAGAGCCTCAGCCTTGTTACCCATACGATACTCAGCCTCAGCCTTCAGGAGCAAGGCATCGGCATAACGCCAGATCACCAGGTCGTTGTTGAAGCTATACTGCTGGGTAGTGGACTTGTCAAACTCATACTTCTTCATTCTGGCACCGGAACACTTCATGGCATGAGGGTCATCGGCAGCAGTGAAATCCACCTTTACAGCCAATGGCATATACTCCAGCGGCTTATCTGTAGCACCGTCCTCTACAGGCTTTCCTGTCTCCTCCATATAATCCTTGTCAGTATAGAAGTTGAGTTTCAGACGAGGGTCAGGGTTAGCCGTTCCATAGCCATATACCAGCATCTGCTGCTTGGAAGAGCAGGCTCCATTCCAGCCCTGGTAACCGATGGCACCGCCATGGTTGTAATGCAGGGTGCGGACGATGTTGTAATCCTCTATCTTATAGTTGACGCAATCATTCGGGCGGGTCCAGATATTCTCCACGGAATTCTGGTTGGCTACGATGAAGTTGTCGGCATAGCTAGGCTGCAGGCGGTAACCCAAGCTTGCAATCTGATCAGCACAATAGACTACTGTTTCCCACGCATTGCGAGTTTCACCATCCAAAGTGATGTTTATATTTTTGCCCATTTCCGAAACCGTCTTTCCCTGCTCCTCGCTGGCAGTAGCCTTGCCGCTCTTGTCTGTTCCAACAAAGGCACTGTAGCTAGTTGGAGTAGTATCATCGATGGTATAGACCGGTGCATTGATGGCACACTTAGCCATACACATATATGCCACAGCCTTGGTGATACGGCCATAATATTCACCCTCGTTCTGGCTCTTACTGTCTGAAAGATGAGGAATACATTCTGCCAACTCAGAAGTGACAAACTTGAAGACATCAGAGCGGTTGGACTGATTCACCTCGTTAGCACTCACCTGAGAAGAAACAACCAATGGCACCTGTCCGAAGAGATCCATCACATAGTAATAATAGACAGCACGAAGGGCTCTCAATTCATATACATATTCAGCATACTCCGGATGTTCACCCAGGTACTTGTTGAGTCGGTCGATAGAAGAATTGGCAAGACCGATGACACGATACAGGTTGTTCCACACATCGTTATACTTGCTTACAGACGACTCAAAGTTATGGAGGAAGATATTCTGCCAGGTTCCACCATCTACCCAGTCACCCTGACGACCAGGAATCATACTGGCATCAGAAGAGAACTCCTGGAAGGTGTGTACCGAGCCACCATCGCTTCCATACAATCCATTTCCGATGGAAGAATATACGTTAGCCACTGTGTTTACATATACCAGCTTAGGGGTACTGAAAGCCTCCTCCTCAGAAAACTTGCTTCGTGGAGTCTCATCCAGTGAGCAACTAGCCAGTAATATCGATGAAAGAAGCATTGAGCCTATAATATATTGTTTCATAACTGTAATCCTTTATATATTAATAATGTAATTCTTAATTAGAACTTGTTATCTATTCTATGTGAAAACATTTAGAAATTCACTGAGAGCGACAAAGTATAAGTACGGCTCAGAGGATAGATGTTCTTGTCGTCAACACCCAGATTGCCACCACTGATGGTTGCAGAGTTGATCATTGGAGTCAAGCCCTTGTAACCTGTGAGGGTACAGATATTGTTGACAGACAATGCAAGGTGAATGTTGTTGATGAACTTCCACTTGAGCATATCATTGGTGAAGGTATATCCCAGAGAAGCGTACTCGAAGTTCATATAGTCACCCTTTTCCAGCCAGTAATCAGAAATCTGAACATCATGGATTCCCTTGCCGTTATTGAGATGCTGTGCACCGCTCAGGATATTATAGGTTGGGAAATTACTCATATTGTTCAAGGTCATGGATGTAGCATTGTAAATCTTATGACCGAAAGCACCGTTAAACTGCATAGTCAGATCCCAGTTCTTGTACTTGAAGCTCATATCCCAGCCGAGGAAGTACTTAGGAATTGCCTGTCCGCAAACCTTGCGGTCGCCACTGTCACCCGTATCAATGGTACCATTATCATCAAGGTCTTCGATGATATACTGTCCATTCTCATCAATACCTGTGCAGTGAGGCAGATAGAACACACCTACAGGCTGTCCCTCAATGAGATAGGTTACGCCATTATTATGTACCAGACCAGCCGCACCTACGGTGGCAACAGAGATATGCTCGCTCGTTGTCATAGGCTGTCCCTTGTAGGTACCGCTCAACTTCTTCAGCTTGTTCTTCTGATAAGAGAAATTCAGACCGGAATTGAAGGTGAAGTCCTTTGTCTTGATGATGTCACCTCGAACAGCCAGTTCAAATCCCATATTAGTCATGGTACCCATATTGGCCAACAGACGGTCGTAAGTGAAAGGAGGTACCGGCACGGTATAGGTATAAAGCATATCTGATGTTTCAGAAGTGTACCAGTCGAAGGTTACATTGAGACGCTGCTTGAACATCGACAGGTCGAAACCGGCATCAAATGTCTTCTTTACCTCCCACTTCAGATCAGGGTTGCTGTTGGAGGTAACCGCAAAAGTAGTACTTGTTGCGCCGTTGACGGTAGTTACACCATTAGGCTCCATCAGGGCGAGAGAAGTATAAGGATCGATGGCATCCTGATTACCGGTCACACCATATCCTGCACGAATCTTGAAATTGTCTATCTGCTTGATTTTCTTCATCCAAGGCTCATTGCTGATTACCCATGCCAAGGAAGCAGAAGGGAACCAGCCCCACTTCTGACCATTACCCAACTTAGAAGAACCATCGGTACGAACATTGACGGTAGCGATGTATTTGTCTGCCAGCATATAGTTGACACGAGCCATATAAGAGCTCAGGGTATATTCGGTGTAGTTAGACTGCAGATTACCCCAGCTCACATTGGCAGCAGCCTTCATGTTATTGAACTTGAAGTAGTTGGTATCAAATCCATGTGCCTCCTGTGAGTTCCAGTCGTAGGTATACTTCTGTCCCTCCATCAGAGCCAAGGCATCAATGTGATGCTTGCCGAAATCCTTGGAGAAATTCACCATGATGTTACCCATATAGTCCTTGCGGTTGGTATTGGCAATATAAGCCCATCCGTTACCGTTCAGCTTACCCATCTGGATATTGTTAGGAATATAGAACTTATTGTCACGGTTCCAATAATTGTATGAACCAAAGGCACTTACAGTGAGACCGTCGATGATATTGACCGTTGCCTTGCCATGAACATTGACAGAGGCATCCTTGTAGAAGTCATCAATATCGAGCAATCCCAGTGGATTCCAGACTTCATTGGCAAGCAGATCCTCATCCCATTCGCCCTTGTCGTTTCTTACATTAGGATAAGTAGGGTTATAGGCTGTAGCAGAATAGAACATCTTGTGCATATCATACTGGATATTGCTATTGCGCTGAGAACCGAATATGCCCAGTTCCAGCTTCAGATGTTTGTCGAAGAGATACTGGGTTCCATCCAGCTTTGCTGTAAAATTCTTCATATCAGAATTCTTCAAGGCACCCTGACGGAGAACGAATCCCAGAGAAGCACGAAGACTGGAAGTGTCTGTACCAGAAGAGAAAGAGATGTTATGATTCTGTGTGAGGCCCACATTGCGCTCAATCTCCTCGAGGAAATTGGTATCGCCACCCATATCGGTATAGGTCAGGCCCAAAGACTTGGCTGTCTCACGATATTCTGAAGCCGACATCAGATCCAGATTCTTATAGACTGTATTGACACCAAACTGGCCATTGTAGCTCAGGCTGGAATAGCCCAACTTGCCCTTGGCTGTGGTAACAACTATGACACCGGAAGCACCACGTGAACCATACTGGGCAGTCTCAGAAGCATCCTTCAGGATGGTGAGACTCTCAATATCACCAGGAGCCAGAGAATTGAACATCGTCATATCAGCAAAGACGCCATCGATGATAACCAACGGGTCGTTACCACCTGAAAGAGAAGAGGTTCCACGAACACGGATACTTGGCGAACTGGTAGGGTCGCCGCCAGCCTGAGAAATGATAACACCCGCAACCTTACCCTTCAAGGCCTCGGCAGGACTGGTTACCACACCCTTGTTCATATCTTCTTTCTTGATGCGGTCGACAGCACCCGACACCGTGCGCTTGCTGCCCACAGCATAACCAACGACAACCACCTCATCGAGCACCTCGTCGTTTTCTTTCAGCGAAACATTGATAACATGATTTCCCTTTACAGGAATTTCCTGGGTACGGTAGCCCAGATAAGAGAATACCAGGACGGAACCATCCTTAACATTGTCAAGCTTGTAGTTACCATCCAAGTCGGACACTGCACCATTCTTGGTATCTTTCACCAGAATGCTGGCACCAATGACAGGTTCACCTGTGGCATCTACCACCTGACCCTTAATGGTTGTCTGACCAAGAGCATTAAAAGTAATAAAGCATCCTGCTAACAGCAGACCTACTTTCTTTGAAAGGTTGTTTTTATCCATAATCTATAGGTTTATAACGATTAAAATTGTTTGATGCCGCAAAAGTACGTCAAAATTCAATAGGTTGTTGCGATTAGTAGGTTTTTGGTAGATTACCATTATCTACTATCCGATTTATCAGGCTGAATATCAGCAAATTAAATATTTTCAAAAAAAACACGTTAGTAGATGCGAGATTCTGAAAGTTTTTTATTACTTTTGCAGCAGAATCTTTAAAACATAAGAAACATGAGACATTTTATAACTATCGTACTACTGATACTACTACCACTATGCGCAAAAGCAGACAACAGCCAGCTCTACAAACAGCTGGATGCTGCCCTGGAAAAACGTGCGCATTATGTAGAAGTAAAAGAGAAAAGTCTGAACGACATCAAGCAGGGTGCCAAGTATGTAACCAGCAACGAGGACAAGCTCAAGCTTTACGAGCAACTCGCCAATGGATACAAAGCCTACGAGTATGATTCGGCGATGACTTATGTAAAAAAAGGCCTTGTTCTTGCCCAAAAGAGCAACAACATCTTATATCATAAAAGATTCCAACTTAGCCAAACCAGCCTGCTTATCACACGTGGATTCTATGCTGAAGCAAAAAACATCATGCAGAAGATAGAACCCAAGGAAGAAGATCCGCTTGACTATCAGTTTCAATACTATTATACACTTTACGGACTATACAACAACTGGTCAACCTATTGTGAAAACAATGAATTCAGCAAGATTTACGACCAGCAGAAAGTGGAATACCTGAAGAAAACATTAGAACTATCGCCAAAGAAAGATGCATTCTATTACTACCTGCTGGGAGAGTTTTACTATTACAGCAATCATTCCAACAATAACAAGACCATCCAATACTACAAAAAAGCACTGAGTATGGAAAAGCCGGACAGCCGTCTCCATGCCATGACCGCCTTTGCGCTTTCTGAGGTCTATAAGAAAGCCAACAACCTAAAGCTAATGGAGCATTACCTGCTGGTTGCAGCCATCTCAGACGTCACTTCTGCCACAAAAGAAAATGTAGCCCTGCAAGACATCGCACTCTTCATTTACAAACATAAGACCAGAAGTCTGAACAAAGCCCAGGAATACATCAACCTATCCCTGGAAGATGCTTATGCATACAACAACCGGTTGCGCCGCATTGAGATTTCATCCAAATTGCAGATGATTACCAATGCCTATACAGATGACATCAAAACAACTAACAGATTGCTCAACATCGCCCTGTTGGTCATTATCCTGCTCCTACTTGGAGTAGGTATTAGCAGTCTGTTCATCCGCAAGAAGAACAGGCTTCTGAAACAAAAGAAAGATGAAATCACAGCCACGTCGGCAAAAATGGAAATTCTAAATGAACAATTGCATCTCATCAACGCCGAATTAAAGAATACCAATCAGAAACGCGAGAGATTGGTAAAGGTATATATTGACCTGAGCTATAAAAATATAGAGAGGAACCAAAAGCTACGAACATTGGCAGTAAGAAAGATCAAGGCCAACCAGAGTAAGGAGCTGCTGAGCCTCCTTTCTTCCTCAACCAATACAGAGAAGGAGAACAAGGAGTTTCTGACGGAATTCGACAAGGCATTCCTGTCTCTGTACCCAACTTTTATAACCGAGCTGAACAAGCAGCTTACAGAATCGGC
This sequence comes from Segatella copri, assembly GCF_949820605.1. NCBI lineage: Bacteria > Pseudomonadati > Bacteroidota > Bacteroidia > Bacteroidales > Prevotellaceae > Segatella > Segatella copri. The sequence goes on along the minus strand of NZ_CATKVU010000007.1, from coordinate 362,309 downwards.
ACACATCCAGCTGAAAGAGAATGGGGAAATGCCCCCTATCCTCCGTGTGTGCGCCCTGTTAAGATTAGGCATTACCGAAAGTTCCAAGATAGCCGGCATCCTGTCTTATTCGCCACAAACCGTATACAACTACCGTTCCCTGCTCAAGAACAATGCCATCGACAAGGAGCACTTCGAAGAAAATGTGCTCAGACTCTGTATGGTTATCGCAGACTGATCGGAGATTTAGAATACAGCACAAATATCCGAAACAGATAGCTGCCAATGCTTTCTTCCGAAAAAATGGAGCTGATTTGCCAAAGTAACATCTTTGTCGCAGCTTCGTCAATGCTTTTCAACCTCATCGCACCCCCAGTGTAATATAACCACCGTACCTTTGCAACCGAAATCAAACGATATAGGTTATGAATGCTAAAAGGGGAATTATTGTATTAGGATTGCTCTCGGCGGCTAGCATGCCAACGTGGGCGCAACAGATTAAAGGAGTGGTTATCGACCAGAAATCGAAGGAAATTGCCAAAGTTTCTCAAACAAGCAACTTTTTTTTAACTTAAAGTTGTATAAAAAAGAACTTGAAGAAGATGTTTCATATTTTGCCTACATGTTTCAAAAATATACATATCTATCTTCAAACGTTGATGTCCTGAAACAGGACATCAACCTTCATTTGTCTTAATCCATGAACTTGATCATATCCTGACGCCTTGGCTTTGCCTCCGGCGATTCGTCAGGATAACCCAGGGCGATGCAGTAGAGCAGCTTATAATTCTTAGAGAATGCCATGCGGTCGAGGTAAGGCTTGGCTGACGGCGAATCCAATATCCAACGGGCTGAACTGCCCAGGCAGCAGGAACCGATGCCCTTTGACCATGCTGCAAGAATGATATTCTCACCAAGTAAGCCGCAATCAATCTGCGCCATATCATAAGTAGTATCGTAGGCGATGCAAACCACGCATGGAGCATTCACGAAGATGTTCTTGAAGCCCTTGCGCTCTGCTATCTTAGGATTATCCTTTACCACGGCTTGGGTTATCGAATCGATAAGTGCAGGAGAATCAATCACTCTGATTTCATACGACTGCAGGTTCTGACCATTTGGCGCATGGATGCCGCATTTCAGAATCTCGTTCAGGGTATCGCGGCTGATGACGGAATCCTTGTAAGCACGGATGCTTCTGCGACTCATCATCAAATCGGTTACCACACTTGCAGAGTCAACGCTGGTCATTGCCTCCGGCTGTCTGTTCTCATTGCAGGCTGTCAACATCAGTGCTGCTGCCAATCCTAAGAAAATCTTCTTCATATTACTCATGATTAAACTTATATTCCTATTAGTATATACCCATGTAGCGCTATTAGTATTTATCCACGTAGCGTTATTAGTATATACCGTACAAAGATAGCAACAAATACTGGTATTAAAGAAGATACGTTATGATTTTTAAGAGTTTTTATCGGTCTCTCCGCCATTCTTTTAACAAGTATATATCATAATAGCCAAACATTTTCCACCTATTTTGCTAGAATTTCTCAAAAACTTCGTATCTTTGCAATGGCTTTATGCAAGATAAGCTGTTTATAAAATCATCAAACGTAGAATTATGGAAAGAAAAAGTTATTCTATAGATATAAACCGCATTGCACAATATGCCATGTATGCATATTGCTTTTTCGCATTGTTTTCGCTGGCATTTTCTGTTTGCGGACAAGCGGGCTTATCCTTCAGAACAAGTCCCATCCTGATTCCAATAAGTCCCATCCTGGTTACCATCAAGCAACTGGTCTTGCAGCTCGCCCCTATAGCTTTATGGGGAATATTCCGCTGTACGCTACCGGCAGACGTAAAATTACTACGACGCTGCAGCGAGGTGATGGTGCTTTACTATGTGCTCTCATTCATTCTGGGTCTATGCTTCAATCTTCATCTCGTAACGATGATGCAGAACGGACAGATTACCCCAATGGCTTCCATACTCACCTGGACAGAAAGCACGATGGGCCTGATTTCCGTCATCGCCTCCCTGGTAGCCGGCTGTCATCTGTGCAGCAAGCACAGAGGTAACATACGCAAACTGGGCATAGCCCTTATCCTAGTTTTCATGGTATGGCTGATATGCTCAAATATACTCCCTGTTGCAGTGTTTTATCTGGCAGGTAACACCCAGCAGGCAGCCATCACCAGCATGAATCTCATCAGTATGATAACCACAACATCGGTTTATATATACGCATATTATAGGATGTATCGGGCGATAGAAAGAAATTTGCAATGCACTGCAAATTTTACCTAGAAGCACAAGAAATTTGTAATGCACTGCAAATTTCTCCAAAAAGTTTCGTATATTTGCAGCGCATTGCAATTTTAGCAATCAAGATAGAATAAAAGATGAATAAAAGCTATGATGGAAAAGAATCAGATTTTTGAAAATATCATGAGCCGTACATCGGTAAGAAGCTATACAGACATGCCTGTAGAGCCGGAGAAGGTGGAGATGATGCTGCGTGCCGGCATGGCGGCTCCATCGGCATGCAACAAGCAGCCTTGGCATTTTGTGGTTATCAACGACCGGGAGATTCTCGACCAGATACCACAGTTCAGCCCTTATGCCAGCATGGTGAAGCAGGCACCGCTTGCCATTGTGGTTTGCGGATGCCTGGACAAGACGCTGGAAGGCACAGAGCAGGAGTTCTGGATTCAAGACTGTTCGGCAGCCACGGAGAACATCCTGCTGATGGCTCACGGCTTGGGTCTTGGCTGTGTGTGGACAGCCCTCTATCCTCTGAAAGAACGATACGAGGGAATGCAGCAACTGCTGCATCTGCCCAAGACGATGATTCCGCTCAACACCCTTATCATCGGATATCCAAAGAATCAGGTGGCAGCAAAGGATAAGTGGAAAGAGGAGAACATTTCCTATAATAAATGGATGGAGAAAAATTCATAATACTAGAAAAAAAGACAGAAAAAGTTATAAAAAACTCCGTTTCTGAGTTTTCAAGACATCAGGAACGGAGTTCAAACACTAATCCTCGAACAGTTTATGAAATTCAACGGCATCCATAAATTGATAATTTGGATTATTTCCTACATTTCTTCTAAGCCTATTTAAATTGGAAGGAGTTGTAGCTTTCTTTGTCAGCAAAACATAGAAACTGTTATCAAAAGAATAGTTAGAAGTAACCATTGCCTTTGATTCACTAACCTTTTTTGCTATCTCCTTTGAATCCAAATTCCTGGTATTGCTTAGTCGGAATTTTGCATCGGCCAAAAGTAATCTCTTATCATTCACATGCAATAGCATATCTGCAGAAGATTTCTTATCAGCATGATGTTTTTGAGAAATTCGTCTCTGAACATCATCAAGTTCTATTGCCTTATCTGTGTCAGAGAAAAGATTTTCTGAATTTGGGCATCCCTCCTGCTTCATCAAATGATGCAAGCCGACTAAATCTTTTGCTGTCCAACAATCAATCTTGATTCCCTGATAATTGCCAATCTTAAATTTCGCCATAGTTCTCTACGTATTTCTGAAGAGTATCAAAAGATTTATTGAATGATTCAAATACAGGTTCGATGTCACAACCCAAATTCTTATAGTAGAACGAATCTGTACCTTCACTTTGCTCTGCCAGATAAAAGCGAGTAGTATTCAACAAGCCTTCTTTTTCAGAGATATACCTGATAGCCGATACCATATCGGGATTGTGACTCGTGATGAGTATCTTGGTTCCAAATGTTTTGTTGATGCGAACAAGAAGATGCGCCAACTCAACCACCCATTGTGGATGAAGATTTGTTTCAGGCTCATCAATCTCCAACAAAGTGTTTTCTGTCAGCCACCCGTTTTCTATCAGACGAAGCATATAAACCAGCGGTTTGAATCCCGATGCTATATCTTCAATTCTAATATCCTTACCATTGTTGCTGTGATAAACTAAATCAACAGCATCGAAATTTTCCTTTTCTACAATAGAACCATCTATCATTTTATTAATAGAATGAAGTAATTCCTGTTTGCCGGTAATCTCACTTCCTTTTTCATTTACGTGAACCACTTTATGTGCCAAGGAAGTCATCAGAACCCTATCTGATTGACGAAGAGAAATAGCTGCTGGTGTTCCTATATATATGGCATTATTTAAACTATATATCTTTCCAAGTCTATCAACAAGCAATTCCACTTCATCTTCCTTAAAGCTTATGCTGGCAGGAAAGCCATCCTTTTCCCGATATACAGAAGCGATTTTCTCTTTCAAGTAACTGATGGGACGATTTTTTTTGTTGTGTTCATATTTCTGAAGATATTCAGAAAACAACTGAATGGAATTTCGTTCTATATTCTCATGAACATGATTTTGTTCAGTAATCCCAAAAAGATTAAGCACTCGACGCACCTGCTGAGGATTCTGCTCTTTCTGAAGAAAGTTAACCAGCATGTCATCAAGTGAACCAATCGATCTTTTATAATAAAAATCGAGCTTCTCCACACCACCATTACTCAATGTTACCATTGTCATTAATGATAAGGTATGGTCAAAAAATCGTTTTTTATCATCATCCAGATAATTTGAGATATCATCCAGCGCATTAGAATATTTCTCTAATGATTTGATAATCACATCTCTGAAATCAGAGAAAAAGAAGCTGTCTAACACTGACAATGTATTGACGATATAATACAACCAACGGGACATAGTGCTTTTTCCACAGCCATTGCTACCCACGATAACTGTGATACCCTCTATTTCGATATCAGCATGCCCTATTGCATGATAATTGTCTATATTAAAATTATACTTGCTCATTATTCAAACTATTTTAATGCAAAAATACGATGTTTTTGTGTAACCTCCAAATTTTCATAGCACTTTTTACTGCCAAGGGTTCATAAAAGCCAGATTCCTATCACGAATATAAGTATAAAAGACTTAAAATGAGAGAATTTATTTTGAAAATCTAGATTTTATCCCTAATTTTGCACATCAAAAAAGAAAAATAAAGAAAAAGAATGAATATCAAGGAGAATTATCAACAATATGTAAGCCGATACGCTTCTGAGGTGGCTGCCCTGAAGCGTAAGAATACGGGATTTATAACTGGCGAGCTGCTGGCTTTTGGCGGCATCCTCGCCTTCCTGGTCTGCTATTTCGCATTGGATGGAGAAACACAGAACTATCTGATGGGGGCGGCGCTGTGCCTGATTGCCTATCTGGGTATCAGAAGACTTGACGATAAGAACAAGGAGAAGATAGAGCATCTTTCGGCTTTGCTCAAAGTTTATCAGGACGAAATCAAGGCTTTGGAGGGGGATTTCTCGCCTTTCGAGACGGGCGATTGCTATCAGAATCCGCAGCATCCTTATTCCTTCGACCTCGATGTCTTCGGCAAGAGTTCGCTGTTCAACCGCATCTGCCGAACCATCACATCGGGCGGTTCGGAGGCACTCGCCAGGAATCTTACCCGGGAAACGCCTCTGAGCCTGGAGGATATCAAAAGAAGAAGGGATTTGCAGAAGGAACTGGCTGGAGAAGGCGAAAACTGGCGAATGGAATTCCTGGCACTTGGCGAAAAGAACAGAAGCCAAACTGCGGATGGCAAAATGGTGAATGGCAAGATGAAGAAGATTGATTCTGCTGCTGTGGTGGATGCGATGCTGAAGGTTTCGAAGATGGAGGTGCCGGCATGGTTTGGGGCTCCGGTTTCGCTCGTTATCGGATGGATGCTGATTATCGGAGTCATCGGTTCCGTGATTTTATCGATATGCGATATGGTTTCGGTGAATTTCGCCCTGTGGTGGGTGTTGGTTCAATACATGGTGGTGTTCTTCGTCTGCAAGCAGACACTTGACAAGATAGATAGCAATGGCGGCAAGCTTCGCCATCAGCTCATCGCCTATGCTCAGATACTTCAGCTTATCAACAGGCGCAATTTCTATAGCGAATCAGGCAAGGAGATGCAGAATTCCCTGGCAGATGCCCTGCCTTCCTTTGCCCAACTGGAAAAGATATTGAAGGGGTATGACAGAAGAGGCAACTTCCTGGGTCTTTTCTTCACCGATGCCTTCATGCTGAGCGATTTCTTCCTGGTTCGCAGTTTCCTGAAATGGAAGAATACCTATATGATGAAGATGGAGGAATGGATGCATATCATCAGTGAGATGGATGCAATGGTTTCGATGGCGAATTTCAGATATAATCATCCGGAGGCGGAAGAGGCGGAATTTGTTTCGGGAAAGCAGGAAACAGATGCTGAAAGCGCTGTTTCAGAAAGCGATGTTTCTGAAAATGCAGGAATCGAAAGTCCGGAAATCGTGTTCGAGGGAAAGAATCTCTATCATCCTTTCCTGGGTGCCAAGGCGGTGAAGAATGATTTCACCATCAAGGACGACAACTATTATATCATCACCGGAGCCAACATGGCGGGAAAGAGTACCTTCCTTCGTTCGCTGGGCGTGAACTATATCCTGGCAATGGCGGGTATGCCGGTATTTGCGGATCAGCTGAAGATTTCCCGTTTCAGATTGTTCTCGAGTATGAGAACCACCGATGATTTGACGCATGGCATCTCTTACTTTAATGCTGAGCTGATAAGACTGGAGGAGCTACTGAAGTTCTGCAGGGAAAGTGCAGAGGGAAAATTCTGCAAGGAAAGTGGAGAAGGCAATAAGGAGCCACTCCGAACGCTGATTATTCTGGATGAGATTCTGAAGGGAACGAATTCATTGGATAAGCTGAATGGTTCGAGAAAGTTCCTCGAAGCCATTGCCAAGCAGCCGGTGAGCGGCATCATCGCTACCCACGATCTGGAGCTCTCCAAGATGGAGAATGATGCATCAGGAAAATTCCACAATTATTGTTTCGAGATAGATTTAGGCACAGATGTTACCTATACTTATAAGATACAGAAGGGTGTGGCAAGAAACCAGAATGCCACCTTCTTACTGAATAAGATTCTAGAAAAATATTAGAATAAAAAGAGAAACTCCCGATAATTTGAACAACTTCAAATTATCGGGAGTTTTCCTTTTAAAGAATACATTATAACTCCACGCTATCCAGGCGAAATTTGAGCAAGCCGGCTGGCACCTTTACCATTACCTCTTCACCAGCCTTCTTACCCAGAAGGGCCTTGGCGATAGGCGACTTGATGGAAATCTTGCCACTATGGAGATCTGCCTCGTGAGGATTTACTATGGTATAATTCATGCTGCACTTGTTGGCGAGATTGGTAATCTTAATCTTGCTCAACAAGCCAACGGTATCGCTCTTCAATCGAGACTTGTCGATGACACGGGCATTCTCCAAGACCTTCTGCTTGAAGCTGATGCGGCTCAACAGCTTGCCCTGCTCACGCTTGGCAGCATGATACTCGAAATTTTCACTGAGGTCGCCCTTATCGCGGGCCTCAGCTATCGCATCGCGAACGGCTGGCAACTCTACGTTAACCATGTGTTGAAGTTCGGCCACGAGCTCATCGTAGCCTTCCTGAGACATATATTCCATCTTCTCTGATAATCTTAATGAATGATGTATTTAATTTTCGGGGTGCAAAGTTACTAGTAATTCATGAAAACACCAAACATTTTTGATAAAAAGTAAATAAAAAAAGAGAAGATGTGCAGCCATGACAGACGGTACATCTTCTCCTTGAATATATCATTATCCCCAAACTTCTTCAGAAATCTCTCTCACCAGATCTATCTTTGCCCACTGCTCAGCATCGGTCAGTTTATTGCCAATCTCGCAAGAGGCGAAACCGCATTGAGGGCTGAGGCTTAAGCGATTGAGAGGAATATACCTGGCTGCTTCGTGGATGCGGTCGATAACCGTAGCCTTATCTTCCAACACCGGAGATTTGGAGGTTACCAGACCCAGAACCACCTTCTTGCCATCAGCCACATACTTCAACGGCTCAAAACCACCCGAACGCTCGTCATCATACTCCAGATAGAAGGTATCTACCTCCTCATGAGCAAAGAGATAAGGAGCCACGGCATCGTAGGCACCCTTGGTGGCATAGCAGGAATGATAATTGCCACGGCATACGTGGGTGTTGATGGTCAACCCATCCGGTTTGCCCTCGATGGCAAGGTTGTTCACCTTCAGATATTGCAGGGCTTCCTGCTCAAGGGTAAATCCTGTACCCACCTTAGCCTTCCAGTAATCGCTATCCACAATCATTCCCCAGGTGCAGTCATCCTGCTGGACGGTACGGCAACCGGCTGCATAAATCTCCTGGAAGAAGGTGCGATAAGCCTGAGCAATATCCTCAATCAGCTGGGTAGTGTTAGGATAGAACTTGCGGGTATTCTCGGCATTCTTGCCACGGAACAGTTCGGCAAGAAACTGTGCAGGTGCCGGAACCGTCTGCTTTGCCTCGAAGATATACTCACCCTCGGCATCCTTCTCCTCAAACTGCTTTACAAAGAGGAAATCCCTGATAAAAGGATGATTCTCGCCGGTAATCTTGCCAGTCAGTTGGATAGAACCCTTGGTTGTCTCCTCGCCATGAAACTGGTAACCATGCTCCAGTTCGATATGCTCCACGCCATTGAATCCCCACATAAAATCGAGATGCCAATAGCTGCGGCGGAACTCACCATCGGTGATATAAGGCAGGTGATGCGCCTTCTGCTGCTTGACGACCTCTGTAATCAGACGGTCTTCTACGGTGCGAAGGTCGGTGGCTGAAATCTGTCCATCAGCAAACTTAGCTCTCGCTTCCTTCAACTCTGCAGGGCGCAAATAGCTGCCCACTGCCTCAAAATGTATATTTCTTACGTTGCTCATTATTTTATCTCCTATATTTTTAAATGATGAATGACTCTTAATTTGCCATTATCTTATTGACAAACGGCTCTTTGCATCCGGAATTGCGGGTGCAAAGGTAAGAAGAAGAATTTTATTTGCCAAATATTCTCCGTAATTCAGAAAAATATACTATCTTTGCAGCGAATTAAGCAAATCAGCAGAATATTATTCTGTAAGAATCAATAAAAACAGAAATAAAGAAACAATGACAACAGAAGAAAAACTTGATGAAACAGACATCAGAATACTGAAGTTACTGCAGCAGAATTCCCGACTCACCGTCAAGGAGCTTGCTGCAAGAGTACACCTCTCCCCTTCTCCCACCTTCGAGCGACAGAAGCGGCTGGAACGCGAGGGATACATCCAGCGATATGGAGCCATCGTAGACCATCACAAGATGGGACACAACGTAATCGTGCTCTGCAATATCCGGCTCAAGCAGCACACCCACGATTTGATTCAGCAATTCATGGATACCGTGCAGACCATCGACCAGATAACGGAGTGCTACAACACCACCGGCGATTATGACTTCCAGATCAAGGTATATGCCCGGGATATGAAAGCCTATCAGGACTTTATGCTCAACACGCTGGGAAACATCGACTGCATAGGAAGTCTGCACAGCATCATCGTGATTGGTGAAATCAAGGATTCGCATTATATACCCGTAGCAAAATAAGGAGAAACGTGATGAAAGCAAAAAATATATTGATGATATGCCTGTTTATTTCCGGACTTTTCTGCCTCCCATCCAAGGCACAGCAGCCTGGAGAAACCGTCAGTTCTCAAACCATCAGGAAACTGGGCGAGAAGCATTTCTTCTCCATCTCCACTATTCCTGATGATATCTTCCGCCTGATGCAGGGCAAGACATACAAGAAGAACTGTACCGTGGCAAGAAGCGAACTGAGATACATAAGATGCCTGCACGTAGACAAGGACGGCAGAAACATCGTAGGAGAAATGGTGGTGAACAGGGCGATAGCCACAGATGTGCTCGATATTCTGAAAAAGCTCTACGAGGCGAAATATCCGATAGAGCGGATGAGACTCATTGACTACTGGGATGCCGACGACGAAAGGGCGATGAGAGCCAACAACTCCTCCAGCTTCAACTTCCGCTTCATCTCACATACCCATACGGTATCGAAGCACGGAAGGGGACTAGCCGTAGACATCAACACCCTCTACAATCCTTACCACAAACGACTGAAGAACGGCAAGGAAGTGGTGGAACCTGCCACCGCCCGCCCCTATCTGGACCGCAGCAAGAACCACGCTTATATGATAAAGAAAGGCGACCTCTGCTACCGGCTTTTCAAGGCAAAAGGATTCAGATGGGGAGGTGACTGGAAACACAGCAAAGATTACCAGCACTTCGAAAAATAGAAATGCAGGAAAGAACAGCCAGCAAAGAAAGGACATAAAAAAAGACTATGCCTATGTTACATCATTTCTTTAGCAACTATGGCATAGCCTTTTATTATCCTAACGATCTTTTTTATATGTAACACTAATTTAATTCACCTGTTACAGCCTTTTTATAATACATTGTAACTAGCTGTACCAGACAGAATTATATTCTCTACGTTCATCGTCCTCATTATAGAGGTTCTCATATTCAAGGTTCATAGCCTCGAATGATTCCAGTGTCTGTTTCATGATAACTCCTCCTCTATTTATTAAGTTCAACTTTTAATATGGCAAAATTACTAAAAAAACAGATTTCTGATGTCAATATTTCAGAAAACTTTTGTATTTTTGCACCATCTCTGCACATCAGGGGCAAAAAGTGCAAAAAAAACAGCTCTGTTCAAGAGCCATGCAAGATAAAAAACAAGAAACAAGATGAAGATATTACATACTTTACGACTCGACAGAATGAAGTGGCGCCACTGGGTACTGCTGCTGTTGCTCATCCTCGTCACCCTTACCAAGATGATTCCTCTCTGGGGAGTCATCTTCACCTACCGTGTTTATCCCGTTATCGGCACCCTTCTTTCACCCATCTCAGGCATCTTTCCTTTTGCCGTGGGCGATATTTTCATAGCTCTCAGCATCGCCTGGGTCGTCCTCTATCCTATCTACGAGATGGGATTACGGAAGAAACTCGCCCGTCGGTTTATCTTTCTTGCTGCCAAGAGCGGCGGCTATCCGAAGAAAAAGGTGGTCTTCGGGAGGGTAATTGAATATCTGCTGTGGGTATATGTATGGTTTTATGCAGCTTGGGGACTGAACTATTCGCAACCCGTTATCTATTATAGAGTAGGCATGCAGCCTGCTGAGGTTTCGGAAGAGAAGTTCCGGAAATTTGCCTACCAGTATGCCGACAGCCTCAACCTTTTGAGTGAAGAACGGAGAGGGAAGAGTGAAAAAATCAATTATATTGTGGATGATAAACTGAAGAATCGGGTGCGGGATGCGGTTCTGAAAGAATATAACAAGATAGGCTATCGGGAGGGCATCAATCCGCCTTTCAACCAGCATCCGCATGCCAAGACGATGGTGTTTACGCCCCTCAGTTCGATGTCGGGTGTAACCGGCAGCATGGGACCATTCTTCTGCGAATTTACGCTGAACGGCGATATTCTTGCACACGATTATCCTGCTACCTATGCCCATGAGTTTGCTCATTTTCTGGGCATTGCTAACGAAGGAGAGGCAAATTTCTACAGTTATCTCGTCTGTACGGCATCACAGGATAAGGCGGTGAAATTCAGCGGATATTACCACATTCTGCCCCATGTATTATATAATGTATTCGACATTCTCGGCGAAAAGGAAGGTGAGAAATACCTGAAACATATCCGTCCTGAGATAATCAGGCTGCTGAAAAGCGACCGCCAATACTGGCAGGGCAAAAGATGCAAGGCACTGGATGCTGCCCAGGATTTCTTCTTCGAACTCTATCTGAGAGGCAACCATGTAGAAGGCGGCAGAAAGAGCTATGCTGGCGTCATCGGTCTGATTCTGGCTTGGGAGAACAAGCAGGAAACTGTAGAGAAGATATGCCCATGAGAAGAAATGATGTCCGAATGCATGCGCTGCGAGGAAGCGACTGATAATAGCAATAACATATTTAATAATAATAAGAAGAATATGGAAGATATGAAGAAGGGAAGAATCACTCCTAGCTGGATTGATTCATTGAAGGAGAACGAGATTTTTGTGTTTGGCAGCAATCTGGCTGGCATGCATGGTGGTGGAGCAGCCCGCATTGCCCGCCTGCATTTCGGTGCCGTCATGGGCAAGGGTGTAGGCTTGCAAGGCCAGAGTTATGCCATCCCTACGATGCAGGGCGGCGTAGAAACCATCCGTCCATACGTGGATAGATTCATCGCCTATGCCAAGCGACATCCCGAGAAGCATTTCCTGGTAACCCCAATAGGTTGCGGCATCGCCGGCTTCGAAGCCGAAGACATCGCCCCATTGTTCGAGAAGGCAAAGGAGATGAAGAACATCAGCCTGCCGGAGAGTTTCTGGGAGGTGATAAAATAAAGTTATAGAGAATTAGTAGCTTATGTTAGGAGCAATAATAGGAGATATTGCTGGCTCAAAATATGAGTTCAACAATACGTTTGATTATGATTTCGAGATGTTCGGCGAAGGATGCGACTTCACCGATGATACCATCTGTACGGTAGCGATAGCCGATGCGATATTGAACGGACGAAGCTATCAGGAAAGCCTGCTGGATTGGTGCCGCCGCTATCCTTCCCCGAAAGGAGCGTATGGCGGAAGATTCGCGGGGTGGATTCGTTCTCTTGATCCGCAGCCATATAATAGTTTTGGCAATGGTTCGGCAATGCGAGTATCACCGGTGGCTTGGCTATTCGATGACCTGTCGCAGGTTTTGGAAGAGGCAGAGAAAACGGCTCTTCCTACTCATAACCATCCCGAAGGAATCAAGGGAGCCAAAGCCGTAGCTCATGCCATCTGGCATTTCCGCAAGAGCAGATTCTCAGAAGAATCTAAGGAGTGTAAAGATAAGAATTCTAAAGAATCTGATGATAAGGCAATGAAAGCCTTCAAGGATATCGCCCGCAGCTATTACGAGGATTTCGATACCCGAGATTATCCGAAAGGCAAGTTCGATGAAACCTGCATGGATGCCGTGCCATTATCTTTCTATCTCCTCTCGCAAGCCTCATCCTTCGAGGATGCCATCCGCCTAGCCATATCTCATGGCGGCGATAGCGATACCATCGGAGCCATCGTCGGCTCCATCGCCGAAGCCCGATTCGGTATTCCGCAAGAAATGAAAGAGAAGGCATTCTCTTATCTTCCGGATGATATGAGAGAAATATCGGCTAGAATAAAGTGTTGCCACTAGGCTCAGCAAAGCTGCTGACTGCAGTCAGCAGACCTGCCGACTAGGCTCGGCAAACATGCTGAGCCTAGTGACAACTGCTGAGAAGGTATCTTCTGGAACCCGAGGAGTAATGTCTTTCAACTCACGAAGGCGCTTGCATCAACCTATAGAGTTGACTCCATCACCCCATCGAGCCGACTCCGTCATCCAGTAGAACCAACTCATTCTGCTAAATCAACCCTATCTACAACCTTCTCCAGACAGTTAATCATTTTGATACTGCTTATCAGAAATTGTGGTCCCAATAAAAGTGTCTGCGATGCTGGCGGGCTATAAAGTCGATATTACATGTAAATGAATCCCAATAAGAACTAGAATTTCAATAAGCCTAATTATGAGGACTAAAATTACGTCATGCCTGATTAAGAACTTACTTGAGAGTAGGCAGAACATCTTGGAAACTGCGTCGGGATGTAGCAGACAGTACGTCGGGACGTATCCATTATTACGTCGGGACGTATCAGATGCTACGTCGGGACGTAATTTCTTCTACGTCGTCTGTCAAAATTGCAAAAAAGCGATTGAAAACGCCCAGCATTGTACCGGGGAAAAGGTCTTTTTGTTCAATGCTTTCTTATTTTTTGCCCCAAAATTCCTCTAAAACACCTATATTTCGCTGATTTTATGGCAAGATATGGCAGATTATGGCAATTCAAAAAGCTATTGTCATACCAATATATCCTTATAATCAAACAGTTATAGAGCAGTATGGCAATATGGCAATTCTTGAAAGAAAAACAATTATAATACAGCAGATAGAAAAACACTAATCCTTTTCAATATTCCATCTGTTGCAAAAACAAAAAGGGTGCGCCATTGCCTTATGACACACCCCTCATATTATAATTTAGTTTACTCGCTTGCAAGTTATTCTCTGCTTATACTGACTTCCTTTATTTCTCCTCAAAGTAACTGCCTGCTTCCATCTTGCAATCCATCGCACGGCACTTGTTGTAGCGCTATCGGGCTCTGTTTTCTCTGGCAAACATCGCCTTGGTGCCAGCCTCATCTTCTGAAAACTGCAGATGATTGTCGATGCCCATACCATGAGCAATGCTCTCTACATCAAGATCATCGGTACCGATGAAGGTAAAGGTCCAGTTCTGCTTCTTCAGCTTCTCTATGAGGTTCTTGATCATCTTCAGATCATACTCCTCGCTGCAATTCTCCTCACCATCTGTAATGATGGTTACCAATACGCTGTCATCCTCGGTGGTCAAGGCGTTAATCTTAGCGATGCCGATGGCATCGTAAAGAGGGGTGCCGCCACATGGGTTGTAATCCCTTGATTTCAAAGGCTTAATATGATGAGCAGACACATTATCATAGAACAGATTCTTGTGGGTGCTGTCGAAGGTGATGAGCGTAACACGCTGCTCCATATCCTTATGCGTCTTCTGCATTTTCTGAATCGTGGTCAAGGTCTCGTTGATGCTCACCAGTGCCTGGCGCTCGATAATACTCATGCTGCCACTCTCATCTACTACCAAAAGATTGAATACTCGTTTCATAACTTGTTTCTCCTATTTATTTTAAATTGTTCAACATAATTTTATAAGCAAGAAGAACTATTCCCTGCTTCTATTTATCCCTTAAAAGAAAGAATAGAGGGAAAAATTAAGAAAAGGATTATCTTTTTTCCAAAAATATTTTTGTCAGTAGAAATAAAACCCGTACTTTTGCACCAAATTATTATACATATATTATATAAGGAGATGAAAGAAATATTGATAGTAAGCATTGGCAGCTTCTTCGGGGGCGGCATGAGATATTGGATTTCAAAGTTGGTACAATCCTGCACGGTGATTGCCTTTCCGTTCGGAACGATGGCGGTGAATGTGGCGGGATGCCTCATCATTGGGTTCCTCTCGGGATTGAACTGGCGGGAAGGGGGATGGATGTCGCCATCTGCCAAACTGCTGCTCACCACGGGATTCTGCGGAGGATTCACTACCTTCTCTACCTTTATGAACGAGGGGGCAGGACTGATGAAGGAAGAGAATTATGTCTATATGATGCTCTATCTCTTCGGAAGTCTGGCGCTGGGACTTATCGCCGTTCTTGCCGGACATTATCTGGCGAAGATTATCGCATAAAAGACTTCGGAGAACAGAAAGAAGAAGAGCCCGGATTGCCGAGAAAGAAGACCGGAGAATGGAAAGAAGAAGAGCCCGGATTATCACATAAAATACTGAAGATAGTATTCCATCAAATGAAGAAACGATGAAAATACTATCTTTTTTATTATTTTATATTTCCAAAATGCCTTAATTACGAAATTTATTCGTAAATTTGCAGAAATAATCTGCATTCGACAATTTGAAAGCAAGCTTTCATCATGCTCGTTTGCTTAATTTTTGCACCAATGAATACATTAGATACAAACAATATAAAATGGAGCGAGAATGTAATCATCGCTGACGCCGACTATATCGACCGAGTGGCATTCGACCTGATAGTCAACTTCGAACGAATGATTAACCGTCGCATCCAACCAGCCGATATGGCACAATGGGCAGTCTGCATTGCCCTTGACGGAGGTCTGAGAGAGGGCGAGCACGAGACACAGGTTGTGCTTATCCACGACAAGCAGTCGATGGCGATGAAGAACTTCCGCCCTGCCAACTATGAGAAGGATCTGAACGCTCAGGCTTTCAAGGATGATAAGCTCGGAGAGTTCATCATCTCTTCTTATCCTACAGAGGAGAAGATGGTAGGCAAGGATGACTTCCTCATAGATGTGGCACGCACCGTATGCAACGCCAAGGAGGTGAAGCGAGTGATGGTAATCCCAAATTCTGAGGATGGAGATGCTTACGACCGACTCCGCGAGATACTCCGCAAGGTAGATGACGATGACAAGCGCATCACCCTCTTTGCCATGCAGCCCATGCCAGGCGGCAACTTCAGACAGGAGATTCTCGGTTATTCGCTCATGAATGCCCTGGGGATTTCGGCAAATGAGATAAAGTAAACATTAAACACTTAACATTAAAGATAAAAAATGAGTAGAGTACTTATGATTGGCGCAGGTGGCGTGGCTACCGTGGCTGCCTTCAAGATCGTCCAGAACCAGGACGTTTTCACCGAGTTTATGATTGCTAGCCGTCGCAAGGAAAAATGCGATAAGCTGGTTAAGGATATCCATGCCAAGGGCTACAAGATGGATATTCAGACAGCTGAGGTGGATGCCGACGACGTTGAGCAGTTGAAGGCTCTCTTCAATAGCTACAAGCCTGAGCTTGTCATCAACCTAGCTTTGCCTTACCAGGATCTCACTATCATGGATGCCTGTCTGGCTTGCGGCTGCAACTACATGGATACCGCTAACTATGAGCCTAAGGACGAGGCTCACTTCGAGTACTCATGGCAGTGGGCATACAAGGATAAGTTCGAACAGGCTGGTCTCTGCGCTATCCTCGGCTGCGGTTTCGACCCAGGTGTATCAGGCATCTTTACCGCTTATGCAGCCAAGCATCACTTCGATGAGATTGAGGTGCTCGACATCGTGGATTGCAACGCCGGAAACCATCACAAGGCTTTCGCAACCAACTTCAACCCAGAAATCAATATCCGCGAGATTACCCAGAAGGGACTCTGGTATAAGGATGGCGAATGGATTGAAACCGACCCACTCTCTATCCACAAGCCTCTCACCTACCCTAACATCGGCCCTCGCGAGAGCTATCTGATGCACCACGAGGAGTTGGAGAGTCTGGTGAAGAACTACCCCACCATCAAGGAGGCACGCTTCTGGATGACCTTCGGTCAACAGTATCTCACCTACCTCGACTGCATCCAGAACCTCGGCATGAGCCGCATCGACGAAATCGAATACGAGGCTCCTTTGGCAGACGGTTCAGGCAAGACTGCCAAGGTGAAGATTGTTCCTCTGCAGTTCCTCAAAGCCGTATTGCCTAACCCACAGGATCTCGGCGAGAACTATGACGGCGAAACATCTATCGGTTGCCGCATCCGCGGTAAGAAGGATGGCAAGGAGCGCACCTACTACGTTTATAACAACTGCAAGCACCAGGAGGCTTACAACGAAACCGGTATGCAGGGCGTAAGCTACACCACCGGTGTGCCAGCCATGATTGGTGCAATGATGTTCCTCAAGGGCATCTGGAAGAAGCCAGGCGTATGGAACGTAGAGGAGTTCGACCCAGATCCATTCATGGAGCAGTTGAACAAGCAGGGATTGCCATGGCACGAGGTGTTTGATGGCGATTTGGAAATCGACTAAACTTTAAATAAAATAAGAATATGGCAAAAGAAATGCAAGAGGGAAAATTGAATCCCAATGAAGGCAAGCTGAAAGCTCTTCAGGCAGCCATGGCTAAGATAGAAAAGGACTTCGGTAAGGGCTCTATCATGAAACTCGGCGATGAGCACGTTGAGAATATCGAAGTTATCCCTACAGGCAGTATCGCTCTCGACAATGCACTGGGCGTAGGCGGTTATCCTAAGGGACGTATCATCGAAATTTACGGTCCGGAATCTTCTGGTAAGACAACATTGGCTATCCATGCCATCGCAGAGGCTCAGAAGGCTGGCGGTATCGCTGCTTTCATTGATGCAGAGCACGCTTTCGACCGTTTCTATGCGGCTAAATTGGGCGTTGATGTTGATAACTTGTGGATTTCACAACCAGATAATGGTGAGCAGGCATTGCAGATTGCAGACCAGCTGATCAGTTCTGCTGCTGTAGACATCGTAGTTGTTGACTCTGTTGCCGCCTTGACTCCTAAGAAGGAAATCGAAGGCGATATGGGTGACAATGTGGTAGGTCTTCAGGCTCGATTGATGAGTCAGGCTCTCCGCAAGCTCACTTCTACCATCAGCAAGACCAACACTACCTGCATCTTCATCAACCAGTTGCGCGAAAAGATTGGTGTAATGTTCGGTAACCCAGAGACAACCACCGGTGGTAATGCATTGAAGTTCTATGCATCAGTGCGTTTGGATATCCGCAAGGCAACAGCCATCAAGGACGGCGATGAGGTAGTAGGTAATCTGGTTCGCGTGAAGGTAGTAAAGAACAAGGTGGCTCCTCCTTTCCGCAAGGCAGAGTTCGACATCATGTTTGGCGAAGGCATCAGCCGGGCCGGCGAGGTATTCGGTCTGGCTGTAGCCAACGATATCATCGAAAAGAGCGGCAGCTGGTATAGCTATGGCGGTTCTAAACTCGGACAGGGTGCCGATGCCTGCAAGGCATTGCTCAAGGATAACCCAGAACTTCTCGATGAACTGGAAGCTAAGGTTCGCGAAGCACTTGCTGCTAAGGAACAGAAATAAAGCCAGATAAGGTTTCACACCTTATTATGTATAGGAGCTTTATCTGAAAAGAAAGATTTCTCAATCATATTACAGGAATCAAGATAGGGAGAATGCGACATTTTATCGCCTCCCATATCTTGATTCCTTTTATTTTGTCAGCATTATCTGACACCTTGTCAGCCACTTTAAATTTTACAATCCCTTGGCACATGCTTTGTTATGACGAAAAGCGTGAACGCTGAATAGAGAGGTTCCCGACAGATGCATATCTTCGGCAGACTTCCATTAGCTAGCAGTTCATGAGATAAATAACATATTAATAACGATAAAAATAAAAAAAGATATAATTATGGGAAAAGTAATTGGAATTGACTTGGGTACCACAAACAGTTGTGTTGCCGTTTTCGAAGGTAGCGAACCAGTTGTAATCGCTAACAGTGAAGGTAAGCGTACTACTCCATCAGTAGTAGGTTTCGTTAAGGATGGTGACCGCAAGGTAGGTGATCCTGCTAAGCGTCAGGCCATCACAAACCCTAAGAACACAGTATATTCTATCAAGCGTTTCATGGGTGAGACATACGCTCAGAGCCAGAAAGAGGCTGAGGCAATGCCTTACACAGTAGTAAACGAGGGTGGTTATCCACGTGTTGAAATCGAGGGTCGTAAATATACTCCACAGGAGATTTCTGCAATGGTTCTCCAGAAGATGAAGAAGACTGCAGAGGATTATCTCGGACAGGAGGTTACAGATGCTGTCATCACAGTTCCTGCTTACTTCTCTGACTCACAGCGTCAGGCTACAAAGGAGGCTGGTCAGATTGCAGGTTTGAACGTTCAGCGTATCGTAAATGAGCCTACAGCCGCAGCTTTGGCTTACGGTGTAGACAAGGCTAACAAGGATATGAAGATTGCCGTATTCGACTTGGGTGGTGGTACATTCGATATCTCTATCCTGGAGTTCGGTGGCGGCGTATTCGAGGTACTTTCTACCAATGGTGATACTCACCTGGGTGGTGATGACTTCGACCAGGTAATCATCAACTGGTTGGCTGATGGCTTCAAGGCTGAAGAAGGCGTAGATCTCCGCAAGGACCCTATGGCTATGCAGCGTTTAAAGGAGGCAGCTGAGAAGGCTAAGATTGAGTTGTCAAGCTCTACATCTACCGAAATCAACTTGCCATACATCACAGCCGTTGACGGTATGCCAAAGCACTTGGTTAAGACTTTGACCCGTGCACAGTTCGAGCAGTTGGCTCACAACCTGATTCAGGCTTGCTTGGTACCTTGCCAGAATGCCGTTCGTGACGCTAAGCTCTCTACATCAGATATCGACGAGGTTATCCTGGTTGGTGGTTCTAGCCGTATCCCAGCCGTTCAGACCTTGGTTAAGAACTACTTCGGCAAGGAGCCTTCTAAGGGTGTTAACCCAGATGAGGTTGTTGCAGTAGGTGCAGCTATCCAGGGTGCCATCCTGAACAAGGAAGAAGGTGTTGGTGACATCGTATTGCTCGACGTTACTCCATTGACTCTCGGTATCGAGACTATGGGTGGTGTGATGACTAAGCTCATCGATGCCAATACAACTATCCCTTGCAAGAAGAGCGAGGTATTCTCTACAGCAGCTGATAACCAGACAGAGGTTACCATCCACGTATTGCAGGGTGAGCGTCCAATGGCAGCTCAGAACAAGAGTATCGGCCAGTTCAACCTGACAGGTATCGCTCCAGCTCGCCGTGGTGTTCCTCAGATTGAGGTTACCTTCGATATCGATGCCAACGGTATCTTGAACGTATCAGCTAAGGATAAGGCTACCGGTAAGGAGCAGAGCATCCGCATCGAGGCTTCATCTGGCTTGAGCGAGGACGAGATCAACCGCATGAAGGCTGAGGCAGAGCAGAACGCTGCTGCTGATAAGGCTGAGCGCGAGAAGATTGACAAGATGAACCAGGCTGACAGCATGATCTTCACCACCGAGAACTTCCTGAAGGATAACGGTGATAAGATTCCAGCTGACAAGAAGCCAGGTATCGAGCAGGCATTGCAGCAGTTGAAGGATGCTCACAAGGCTGGTGATGCTGCAGCTATCGATTCAGCTATCAACAACTTGAACACCGTAATGCAGGCTGCTTCTCAGCAGATGTATCAGGGCGGCCAGCAGGCAGGTCCTCAGGGGGCTCAGGGCGGTCAGCAGGCACAGGGCGGCAATGACGGCGCTCAGGACGTACAAGACGCTGACTTCGAAGAGGTTAAGTAATACAGATTAATATTATAATAAAGGCGTACAATGCTCAGAAATGAGTTTTGTACGCCTTTTTTGTTTCATTATGATTTTTTATATCCCAATAGTTTGCTAATTCGCTGAAAATTATGTATATTTGCAAATTAAGGGAGAAAGAACATCGCCCGAAATAGATAGATAGTTTAGGGTAAATATAAAAGAAAGGAGAACGGGATATGACAAAGAAGAGACCACAGGTAGCGCTGGTTTATGATTTCGACGGCACACTGTCGCCTGGTAACATGCAGGAGTTTGGATTCATACAGGCTACAGGCAAGACAAAAGACGAGTTCTGGGAGAAAAACAGAAAGTTTGCAGAGGGTAAGGATGCCAACGGCATTTTGACCTATATGTATCTGATGCTCGACGAAGCCAAGAAGAACAATATCTCGCTCACCCGGGAATCTTTTCAGAAATTCGGCAAGGATGTAGAACTGTTCCGCGGCGTAAAACAATGGTTTTCGCTCGTGAATGAATATGGCAACAGTATCGGACTGGACGTAAAGCACTACATCAACTCCTCGGGACTGAAGGAGATGATAGAGGGCACACCTATCGCCCACGAATTTGAGAACATCTACGCCTGCTCCTTTCTCTACAACAAGGAGGGAATCGCCTATTGGCCAGCCGTAGCCGTAGACTATACTACCAAAACGCAATTCCTCTTCAAAATCAACAAAGGTATCAAACAGGTGAGCGACAACAGAAGAGTGAACCAGTATATCCCCGACGAGAAGCGACCTATCCCTTTCCCCCGAATGATATACTTCGGAGATGGAGAAACCGATGTGCCTTGCATGAAGATGGTAAAGGAACATGGCGGCCACTCGATTGCTGTATATGATAACGAGGATAAACAGAAGACTGCCTGCCAGCTTGTCAAGGAGGGACGGGTAAACTTCATGTGCTCAGCCAACTACAGCAAAGGAAGCGTGATGAATATCATCGTAAAGAGAATATTGGATAAAATCAAAGCCGACTTTGAATTCGACCGCCTGATAGAACTGAACCAGAAGAAGGCATGGAAATGATTTAAAGGTAAAAGGGTAAAAAAGTAAAAAGGTAAAAGGGCAAGAAAGTAAAGGGAGAAAGGGATTCTTTTGTGAATTCCTTGAAACTTTTCTTGGTTTTATCGAGGATTATGCTTAATTTTGCACGCAAAAATAATAATATCAAATCATATTAATGGGAAGAAACAAATACTCAGCAGGAGAAATCAAGGAAATCGGCAAGTTGCTGCGCCTCAAGAACGCAGGCAACCGTTTACAACAGAAAATGATACGCCACGACCTTCGCGTGGATTATGAATTCAATATCTCTGACTTCAATGAGCCTGGCAAGGCTTTCGGCGAAGAAGAACTGCAGGATGCCATCAAGCGTGGCGCCATCCAGATTCTCGACGATGCCACCATCGAGGCAATGAAGGCAAAACGTGCCCGAGATAAGGCTCGCGATGAGGCAGAGAAACAGAAGGAAGCCGTAGCCAGCGGTGAACAGACCGACTGGCAGGAGGCTATGAAGGAGTGGAATGAGTATTACGAAAAGTAAAAAGGTAAAAAAGTAAAAAGGTAAAAACATACTGATTACGACATATACCGATTAATAAAATATACTGATTATAAATTATTATGGCTAAAGTATTGATAAAGACATCAGAGGGCGACATCAAGGTACGCCTCTACGACGAGACACCTCAGCATCGTGACAACTTCTTGAAGTTGGCAAAGGAGGGATATTTCGATGGCACTCTCTTCCACCGTGTCATCAAGGATTTTATGATTCAAGGCGGCGATCCAGACAGCAAAGGCGCTTCTAAAGGCAAGATGCTGGGCACAGGTGGTCCTGACTATACCATCCCTGCCGAATTCGTTTATCCACAGCTCTTCCACAAGCGTGGTGCCTTGAGCGCAGCCCGTCTTGGCGACGAGGTAAACCCAGAACGCGAGAGCAGCGGAAGCCAGTTTTATATCGTTTGGGGTAAGACCTACAAGCAGAATGAACTGAAGCAGATGGAGAAGCAGATGGGCATGCAGATGGAGCAGAACATCTTCAACCAGCTTGCCAAGGAGCATCATGATGAGATTATGAACTTCCGCCGCAACCGCGACCGTGAAGGCCTGATGAAACTCCAGGACGAACTGGTGGATGAAACCAAGAAACGCTGCAAGGAGCAGGGTTATCCTAAGTTTACCGAGGAGCAGCAGAAGGCTTACACCGAAGTAGGCGGAACTCCTTTCCTCGATAACCAATACACCGTTTTCGGTGAAGTGGAGGAAGGACTTGACGTGGTAGAAAAGATTCAGAACTGCGAAACATTGCGTGGCGATCGCCCAAAAGAGGATGTTTCTATGCAGGTTTCAGTCATCGAGGAATAAGAAATCTCCATAACGCTCCGCCGGACGGTAAATCCGGCGGAACGCCTAATAAAAACCTGAATAAATATTATATAAGTAATAACAACTATTCATTCGTATTACACAAAAAGACAAATCAATATGGAAAAAATGAAAAGCAAAATGGTAAAGAGCATCATGATGCTCTTAGCATTGGCTAGTTCTAACTACAGCTATGCTTCGTCATTTTTTATTCCGCCTTCGTCTTTCTATCCGCGATATACATACCTGCCAGAATGCAGCAGGCACCTGCCAGGAAGTAAGGAGTAATCTTTTCGTCTAATACCAGAGAGGCGAAAATCATAGTGGTGATAGGGTTGAAATAAACCCAGTTGGTAGCTTTCACGGCACCCAACTTAGAGATACACCAGTTCCAGGTAAGGAAACATATCATGGAGGCCAAACAGCCCAGGAACAAGAGATTACCCACCACCTGAGGCTTCATAAACACATCCCATGCCGGCCACCCAGGGATAATAAGATAATAAGGCAAGATGGTAAGCACACCGTAGAAGAATACCTTGCGGGTGATAAAAGCAGCGCCATAATCGCCCGATACCGATTTCATCAGGAGCGAATAGACTGCCCAGCACATACATGCCGTAAACGCCAAGGCATCGCCTACAGGCGACAGATGCAGCACGAATCTGCCATTCAGCACCACGATAATCATACCTACAAAAGCAAGCAGAGAGCCCAACAGCTGTATCATGTTGATACGCGAAGAATGGCGATAAACCAGACGAACCAGCAAGGTAGCAAAGAGCGGACAGGAGCATACGATGAGCGAAGTATTGGTCGTTGTGGTATAATTCATCGCCTCGTTCTCGCTCAGGAAATAGAGCGAACCGCCGGTTATACCCAGCATAGCCAGCTTAAACTCATCCTTCCAGCTGTCAGCAAACATCTTCTTATGATTCACCATCAGCATCAGGATGTATGCAATACTGAAACGGAGCGTAAAGATCTGTGCTGGTGAAAGCCCGTTCAGCATCAGTACCTTGGTAGATACAAAGGTGGTTCCCCAGATGGCTACAGTGATAAAAGCCACAAGATGATATAATAAATTACTATTATTCTGTTTCATTCTATTTTCCTGATTTTTGAAATTCAACTGCAAAATTATAACTTTTATTCGAAATGAGCAAATTGTAAGCAAGAAAAGCAGAAAAAGACAATAAAAAGAGCGAAATTAGAACAAAAGAAAAAGTCTTAGGAGTAAGTGCAGATACTACTTCTCCTAAGATCTTATTATTTATATAGTTAAAAAAATCAAGCCTTATTTTTTCTGGAATACTCTCACATAATCCACTTCCATCTGAACTGGGAGGGCGCTTTCGTCAACACCCTTCATGCCGCCCCAGTCACCGCCCCAAGCCAGGTTGAGGATAACATAGAATGGTTTATTGAAAGGCCACGAACCCACATCATTTTTACCGTCGTTGTTGAAATTGAGCAGTTCCTTACCATCCACGTAGGTCTTGATATAATCAGGAGTCCACTCCAGGCGATAAACGTGGAAACCGTCTTCAGCACCCGCAGTTTGGCGTTCCTTAGTAATCTGGGTTCCCATCACGTGATTAAACTTCTCAGTATGGAGCGACGAAGAAGTATAGTTAGGATTAACGCCAACCTCTTCCATAATATCAATCTCGCCACATTTAGGCCAAGGATTTGCTCCGAAATCATTGTTGCAAGGCATCATCCAGAAAGCAGGCCATGTGCCCTTACCCTTAGGCAATTTGATGCGCGCTTCGAAGATACCGTAAAGCCAGCCCTGGGTTTCGTGAGCATATACGCGACCCGAATATATCTTGTCGTCGCTGCCCTTGAAACAGTTGATGTAAAGCCGGTTATCTGCAATTTCTGTTACGCGTTTGCCATCAGCAGAGCCATTCACATAATTCTGAAGTTCATGATTCACCCAGCCCGACTTCTGCACCTCATGACGCCAGTCGGTACTATTCAACTCTGAGCCTTCATTAAACTCATCATTCCAAACCAGTTCGTAACCTTCCGGAATCACCATTTCGCCCCCTTCAATAGGAGTAACCTGTTTTCCAGCCTGATGCACTGGCACCGATACCTTCTTATCCTCTAATGAAATCTCGACACTTCCGTCAAGAGCTACAGACGATTTATTCTCTTCCACATCTACAGTTACCATACCCATAGCTTTGTTATTACCGCTGGCACTCACTTTAAACCAAGGGTATACATTTGCCGTAGGACCTTCTCCAGGGAAGGATGCTCTCGCTTCCCAGCCTCCTTCAGAAGCCACAACCATGATTTTATAAGTACCGCCCTTAGCCGGAACATCGATGCTCGTAGGAGAGCAGGATATCGTCACCTCTCCATCGCCGTCAGAAGAGCTGCTGCAAGAAAGCAGCATAAGCGAGAGAAGGAAGGAAAATATTTTCAAGAATTTCATGTCATTTAAAATTTAGAAAGGGAGCCACTCCTACTTACTTATTTATAGGAGCAGCTCCTGTATAATTCTATATAAACCTATAAAACCTAAAGCCTATTTCACAATCAAAACGATATCGCTGACAGTTATTTCTGCATCAACAGGCGCGCCAGCGAAGTCCATAACAAGCTTCACTTTCTCCATATCACCTGCCTTACTACCTTGGATAGTCGCATCGTCATAACGAACCACATATTCACCATTAACGTTCTGATACATATCAGCAAACAAATAGCTGTCATCATTACCTGTGTCACACAACTTAAATGTTGCTAAAGGCAACTTAGCTGTAGTAGTAACCTTGCAAGAGAAATCCACCTTCTGGCCCATCTTAATAGATATAGGAGCCTCTGTTAATGCCCACTGTGCATGCCATTGTTCAGCTGGAGTTTCAACTGGGATAACAATTGTATGCTTACTGCCCTTATGGGTGATAACCGGAGAACAATCTATAGCTCCCCAACCTGCATCGCCAAACCAATTGGTATTTACAAACGATTGAGCCTCATCCACAGCCTTCCAAAGATTTCCTGCTGTATTGTAATCGAAAGGCACCTTGATTTCCTCTGGTACTTCCGTTCCGTCATCGTTGGCATGATCTTTCAATACCAGGCTCTCTATCATGATTTCATCGCCAGCTTTGTTGCCACCAAAATCGAAGACAATCTTCAAGTTTGAGATGTCCACACCGTCGAGGTCAGAGCCGAAGAGACATTTTGGTTCACCTGCCTCCAACTTTATGTCTTTATCCATCAAGATAGCATCATCATCGTCTGTTTGGCAGAGCTTAACCTTCACACCACCATGACCCAAGTTTGATGTCAAGATGACAGAGAAATCGTAGTGCTTGTCGGCAGAAGTAGAGATACCTAAGTTGGTGAAAGGAACCTGAGCTTGCCAACGTTCGGTAGTTGCCTCAGGGAGCTTCAATGTATAGCATCCCTTGCTGTAACTACAAACCGGGTCAGCAATTTGGCTCCATCCTGGAGCATAATAGCCAGCAGAAGGTTTTTCAGGGAAGGTAATTCTCTTGAAGAGATTAAACTCACTATCCTCTACGAAACCTGCGAAACCATTCATCTTTGTCTTTTCGACAGAAAACTGCTTCTGAACAGATTCCTTGCTGATACCATTACGGTTTTTCACGAAGCACTCCACATTATATGTTCCCTTCTTGCGATAGTACTTAGAGAGATTGAATTCTGAAGAATAAGCTCCATCTATTACCCAAACCGGTGTAACGCCACTGGCACCCTCGAAAGAGAACTTAGCGGTATTCGTTTCCTGATCAACAGCAACATTAAACTTGTCTGCATAATTGACAATATCAGGCAATTCGCCATTGGCACCAGAGAATTCTTCTGCTGAACATGCACCGAGCATCAGTCCACCGAGCAGTGCATAAGCCATATTTCGAAATATCTTTTTCATATTGTTGGATTCTTAACGTTAATAATTATTTTGTACCAAAGCAGGATCAGAGTCAAGCTCAGCCTGTGCGATAGGAATATACTTCTTGGATTCTGTCCAGGAGTTGGTGCGATAACCGTAGCTGTCTGGTACCAACACGGTAGCAGCCTTGCCTGTGCGAACGAGGTCGAAGTAACGCTTACCCTCACCTACAAACTCCAAGCGGCGCTCATTGATAACATCATCCAGAGTTACGGCTCCAAGCTCTGCGATTCCTGCACGGTTGCGAATCTTATTCACATAATCCTTAGCCTGATTAGCATCGCCACCTGTCTCCAACAAAAGCTCTGCAGCATTGAGGTAAGCCTCAGCCAAGCGATATACACGGAGATTGTTATTATAGTTAAGGTTATTATCGAAACCTGCGTCAGCATTGTTCTCTGTGAACGGACGATACTTGGCCAGCCAAAGACCAGTATCCTCATAACGTTTGGTATATTTCACGCCACGACAGTCCCATACAGTAGCATCACGGCGCTTGTCGTTGTCAGCAAACAGAGCATAGGTTTCGGTACGAACAGGTAGGAATCCCCAACCGTCACCGCCTTGGTTCCAACCATCGCCACCAGGCCAAGAGTTTGGAGAAATCAAGGTAGGCAATATTGTACCACCAATAGCCAATGGTGAATTCCAACCACGCTCGTTGTTACCATCCTCATAGTTTACTTCCCAGATGCTCTCCTTGCACCATTCGCCGCTCTCTTTCCAAATAGAGGCGTAATCGTCTACTATATCATAGTCACTCTTGTCGGCGATGAGCTCCTGCATATACTGGAGAGCCTTAGGATAGCGAGTCTTGTCATTCTGATACATCACCATCTCGGCATACATCATATAGCACATGGCCTGCGACATTCTTCCACAGTTGGCATCATCCCAACGCATTGGCAGGACCTTGGAGTCAATTACAGCCTCAAGCTCTACTATCAATTTGTCATATACTTCATCAGCCTTGAGCTGTGGGGCTGTGTAAGGAGCAGACAAGTTCTCCAGATAGAAAGGAATATTGCCGAAGTAGTGCCACAAGTTATTGTAGAAATATACACGGAGGGCTCTACCCTGCATCTCATAAGATGCCCTGTTGGCAGCAGTGAGATTAGCCTCTGCCCAGCCCAAATATTTCAAGAGGTCATTACAACGCTTGATGCCTGAGTAGTCCACTGTCCAAAGTGAGCTAAGGGTATTGCTGGCATTTGCCTCATAGTTGGCAAGCATGTGCCAGTGCTGTTGATCGGTTTTGTTAGAACCGCCTACCCAGAAGTTATCGCCCATTATCTCGGCATCGATATTGAGAGCATTATACTGTCCCAATCCCCAGTCTGGCCAGTGGATAGGATCGTAAGCCGCATTCAGAGCCTCATTGATATGGGCATCTGTGGTATAATATTCTTCGAGGTTTTCACCTGATGGGTTCTCCACCTCTAGGAAGCTGTCGCTGCAAGATGTGTTTGCCAGTGTCATACTGGTTGCCAACACTCCTAAAGCTATATATTTTATTGTCTTCATAATAGTCTTTATTTTAAAGGTTCTTATTTTAGAATGAAAGGTTTACGCCGATGGTGTAGGTGCGAGCCTGTGGATATACACCATAGTCTACACCGAGAGAAGTTCCACCTGATGAGATTTCAGGGTCGAAGCCCCAATACTTGGTCCAGGTAATCAGGTTCTCTGCCATCACGTAGAAACGCAAGTGACTGATAGACAACTTCTGTGTAAGCTGCTTTGGCAAGGTGTAACCCAAAGAGATGTTCTTCAATCTCAAGTAAGAGCCATCGCAAAGATAGAGGTCAGAAACCTGCCAATTGGTAGCATCGCCATTCTTCAGGATAGGATACTTATTGGAGGTACCCTCACCAGTCCATCTGCCGAGCATCCAAGTAGGGAAGTTGCCAGAGAACACATCTGTACGATAGGTAGCATCAAATACCTTATTACCTGTTACACCCTGCAAGAAGAGGTTGAGATCGAAACCCTTCCACTCAGCATTGAAGTTGAAACCGAAGGTCCATGAAGGTGTACCATTACCGATGTTGGTGCGGTCATCTGGATCGATTTTACCATCACCATTGACATCAACAAAGCGTACATCACCTGGCTTGGCATCTGGCATAATCAAATTTCCATCTGTATTGGTATAAGCATTAACCTCTGCCATATTCTGGAACACACCAGCTGTCTTATAACCATAGAAGTATGGGAAAGGCTGACCGTTAGATCCACGAGTGCCACCACCAGAGATACCCAGGAAGCCATCGAGGTCGATGTAACCTGTATCATTACCGAGGTTGGTCAACTCATTGTGCAGATAGGTAACATTAGCCTTGGCATTGAAGCGAGCATCAGAGATGTGCCACTTATAGCCGAGCTCAAACTCAAGACCTGAGTTCTTCATGTCACCCACGTTACCGATTGGCTTGGTCTCACCTACGTAGCTTGGGATAGGCATAGTAATCAACATACCGTTGGTCTTCTTTACATAATAGTCAGCTGAGAATGTCAGCGCACTGCCGAAGAAACCGAAGTCGAAACCGATATCAGTCTGCTCACTCTCCTCCCACTTCAAGTCTTCATTGGCTGTGGCATTCGCCTTAGAACCATTAAACTTGACTGCATTCTTTCCGAAGAGCACGTTGTTGCCCATAGCGGTCAATACGGTATAACGGAAGTCACCGATGTTATCATTACCATTCTTACCCCAGCTGGCACGGAACTTCAAGTTGCTCAACCAATCGCGAGTACTTTCCATGAATTTCTCGTTCATAATATTCCATCCGATAGAGGCAGATGGGAAGGTACCATATTTATGAGATGGTCCGAAACGGCTTGAACCATCTCGGCGGATTGTAGCCTGAAGCATGTACTTCTCATCATAGTTATAGCTCAATCGACCGAAGAGAGAAGATATAGCATGCACTACATTATTGCCACCTGATACATCATGTTCAATGGTTGGAGCACCTACAGAGATGATGTTACCTTTAGCATCCTTCACGATGGTCTGGCTATATTTACCAGTAGCATAGTCGATAGAAGGCTTGTTTACATTCACAAGATTCCAACGGCTGCCGTTCAGATAATCACTCTTATTCTTCATTGCACTCTGACCTAAGACAACAGCAAAACTATGCTTGCCAATAGTCTTATCGTATGTCAAAGTATTCTCCACCTGCCAGTTGATACCCTTGTCAGAACTCTTGTAAGCCTGGGTATGCTCAGCCTTGACGTTACCAGAGAGGTAATACTTGGATGCGGTGTAGCTATCTGAACCCCAGAAGCTGAGGTCTGCACTATAAGTGAAATGATACTTCAAGTTATCCCAGAGCTGGAGGTCGATAGAGAACTTAGGCACAAACTTATGTGACCAGTTCTTAGCTGCTGGGCGCGCCATCATGGCAAGAGGGTTGTTCATCTCCTGATAGGTACCTCCCATACCTGGGATGGTATAATAGTTGCCATTGGCATCACGAAGAAGCTCGTAAGTATCACGAGTACCTGTAATATTACCATCTGCATCGTATGTATTAGGATCCTCGTAGGTATTATAATACTTCTTCGCCACATTGCTATTGGTTACCGTAGGAGCCAATATTGGAGCAAGATAGAGGGCACTACCCAATACTGAGCCATTACTATTAGCATCGATACCTGTACTCTTTACACGGGTGTAAGCCATGTTGACGGTTACATCGAGCTTGTTGAGGAAGTTGCGATCCTTGCTGGCATCCAATACATTATAAATGTTGTTGCTACGCATAGAGAGACGCTCATAGTTGCTCTGTCCGTAGTTACCACCTACGATACCTTCCTGCTTGTAGTAGCCCATGGAGAGGTAGTAGTTGATCTTATCGGATGCACCACTGATGCTTACCTCATGGTTCTGTACAGGGGCATTGTCGTTGAATACCAAGTCCTGCCAATCAGTACCAAATCCATTGATAGGATTGCCATTAGAGTCAGTCAGTTTGTATGGATCAGCAAAGATAGGAGCCTGACCACCATTCA
Source organism: Segatella copri (assembly GCF_949820605.1). Taxonomy (NCBI): domain Bacteria; kingdom Pseudomonadati; phylum Bacteroidota; class Bacteroidia; order Bacteroidales; family Prevotellaceae; genus Segatella; species Segatella copri. Next base: position 331,228 of record NZ_CATKVU010000007.1, on the reverse strand, counting down.
CTGCACGCTCGTTCTGAAGGATGGCGTAGTCAGTGGCGCTTGTCACATCACGCTTCTTCCATGCGCTTTGCCAACCGTAAGAGAAGTTATAGTTGATCTGTGCCTTTCCTATCTTACCCTTCTTGGTGGTTACGAGAATTACACCGTTGGCAGCACGGGCACCATAGATAGCACCCGAAGCAGCATCCTTCAACACCTCGATACTCTCGATATCACTAGGGTTGAGATAGTCGAGACCACCCTCGATAGGCATGCCGTCTACGATGTAGAGAGGATCTGAATTGCTGATAGTACCTGTACCACGAATACGAACCTTAGGAGATGCACCAGGCTGACCTGAAGAAGAGGTTACGTTGACACCGGCAGCCAGACCCTTCAGTGCGTTATCAACACGCACTGGGCTCTTGCCAGCCAAATCTTCGGTGCTCACTTTAGCGATAGCTGCAGTTACCACGCTCTTCTTCTGAACACCGTAACCAACAACAACCACTTCGTCCAAAGCCTTGTCGTCTTGTTTCAGAGTAATCTTCATGTTGGCTGAAGGACGAATCTCTGCATCCTTGTAGCCAATGTAGGTGATAACCAAGGTCTGGTTAGCATCTGCATCGATGACAAAGTTACCATCAAGGTCGGTAATTGCACCGGCACCCTTGACGCCTTTAACCTGTACGGTGGCTCCGATAACGGGTTCACCCAGGTCATCCAACACGACACCCTTGAAGGTGTTTTTCTGTGCGAGCGCTGACGTCGACATCAATAATGCAGTCGCCAGCAATAGACTTTTTGTTTTCATATTCGATTATTAGTTTAGAAAAATATCTGTTTGTTAGTTCACTCTATTATAATAATGTTTAAGACTGTGCGGCTGTGCATTTCCTAAAATGCGTTAAGCCGTGTTTTCGTTTGCAAATATAATATGATTTTTTGATAATTCCTAGCGCCTTCAACAGATAAGTGGAACAGAAACTTTTCTAAAATAATCTATATTATTAATTTTCAGATACTTAGCAGTTTTTAACAACTGCATGAAAGTGGATGGATTAAAATAAAGAAAATGAGGCTGAAACATCCTTAAAAAGTTACATCAGCATATTTCAGTGTTCACACTCTGCCACTTTTCATTCGCACCACAACACATTTATTTTCCTAACTATCAGCGGTTTACAAAAGTTCTATTTTTACGTTCATCCACTTTTCACTTATCACACATCATTTTTTCATTATTTATTTAGTAATTTTGCAGATGAATGAGCATATACGCCTAAACGCACAAAAAAAACGTGAGAGGCGGTGTGCAAAACAAACAACTGCAAGAAATAAACAAACCATAATAAATATTACTTATGAAACAGTTCATTTTATCATGTGTCCTGTCGGTTGCAGCCATCGCTCCATCTCAGGCACAGCAGACTACCAGACGATTGCCAGTCTATCTCGACCAGACCAAGCCGGTAGAGCAGCGCATCGATGATGCCATCTCCCGCATGACGCTGGCAGAGAAGATACGCATCATCCATGCTCAGAGCAAGTTTTCATCAGCCGGTGTACCACGCTTGGGATTCCCTGACTTCTGGACGGATGACGGACCTCACGGAGTGCGTCCTGACGTATTGTGGGATGAGTGGGAACAGGCTGGTCAGACCAACGACTCCTGTGTAGCCTTCCCTGCCCTCACCTGTCTTGCCGCATCATGGAATCCGCAGATGAGCCGCATCTATGGCGAAGCATTGGGCGAAGAAGCCCTGTATCGCGGCAAGGACATGATTCTGGGCCCTGGCGTCAATATCTATCGCACGCCTCTCAACGGTCGTAACTTCGAGTATATGGGCGAAGATCCGTTCCTGGCAAGCATCATGGTTGTGCCGTATATCCAGGGATTGCAGTCTAAGGGCGTATCAGCCTGCGTAAAGCACTATTGCCTGAACAACGACGAGGAATACCGCCATCAGGTCAACGTAATCGTCAGCGACCGTGCCCTCCACGAAATCTATCTCCCTGCTTTCAAGGCGGCTGTTGAGAAGGGCAAGACATGGGGCATCATGGGAGCCTACAACCTATATAAGAATGAGCACAACTGCCACAACCAGTGGACCCTGAACAAGATTCTGAAGGGCGACTGGAAGTATGATGGTGTCGTGGTGAGCGACTGGGGCGGTGCCCACGACCTGGAGCAGTCTGTAAAGAACGGGCTGGATATGGAGTTCGGCACCTGGACAGACGGTCTTACGATGGGCGCTACCAATGCCTACGACAACTATTATCTCTCCATGCCTTACATGAAGGCCATACAGGAAGGCAAGTTCACCCAGAAGGAGCTGGACGATAAGGTGCGCCGCGTATTGCGCCTCTTCTATCGCACCACGATGAATCCGAACCGCCCTCATGGTTTCCTCTGCTCAGAGAGCCATTATGCAGCAGCCAGACAGATTGCTGAGGAAGGCATCGTATTGCTCCAGAACAGGAACAATGTGCTCCCTATCAACACCCAGAAGGCTAAGCGCATACTGGTAGTAGGCGAGAATGCCATCAAGATGATGACCGTAGGCGGAGGCTCTTCTTCGCTCAAGGTACAGCGCGAGATTTCGCCTCTCGATGGTCTGAAGACACGCTTGGGGAAGGACGGCATCGAGGTAGATTATGCCCGCGGATATGTGGGCGATGTAACGGGCAACTACAATGGCGTTACAACCGGCCAGAACCTGGAAGACAAGCGCAGCGAGGCTGAACTGATAGCCGAAGCCGTAGAGAAAGCCAAGACTGCCGACTATGTCATCATGTTTGGTGGTCTGAACAAGAGCGACTTCCAGGACTGCGAGGGTCACGACCGCAAGCATTACGAATTGCCATACCATCAGGATAAGCTGATCGAGGCTTTGGCTAAGGCAAACAGAAACTTCGTTTATGTCAACATCTCGGGCAATGCGGTAGCTATGCCTTGGAAGGCTAAGGTAGCCGGCATCGTACAGGGCTGGTTCATCGGTTCGGAGAGCGGCGAAGCCCTTGCAAGCATCCTTACAGGCGATGCAAACCCTAGCGGCAAATTGCCGTTTACATGGGTCAACTCGCTGAAGGAAACAGGTGCTCATGCACTCAATACCTATCCGGGAACCTGGCGTCAGGAAGGTGGAGCCAGCACGAAGGGCAACATCATTGATGAGGAATATAAGGAAGGCATCTATGTAGGTTACCGCTGGACCGATAAGGAGCGTATCAAGCCTACCTTTGCATTCGGTCACGGCTTGAGCTACACCCAGTTTGCCATCTCTAATCTGCGCAGCGACAAGATACAGATGAAGCAGGACGGCACAATCACCTTTACCGTAAACGTAAAGAATACAGGTAAGCGTGCCGGAGCCGAGACGGTTCAGCTCTACATCCACGATGTCAAGGCATCGGTAGACCGCCCTCAGAAGGAGCTGAAGGGATTCCAGAAGGTTTATCTCCAGCCAGGTGAGAGCAAGGATATCAGCATCACCATCAGCAAAGAGGCCCTCAGTTTCTACGATGAGGCATCTTCATCCTGGAAGGCTGAAGCCGGAAAGTTTGAGGCTCTTGTTGGTAATGCAGCCGATAACCTGAAGCTCAAGAAAGCCTTCGAGCTCTTTTAAAAAGAATAATCAGATACTGAAAATTGAGCGGACGGAAGAAATCGACAAACTCGCAAAAAACTGGGATATATGAAATATCAATATCTTGGTTATCGGTAGTTAACCCACTTGGTGCTGTGTATTACAGCACCAAACTTTTATGCGATTTCTCTCGTTCCTCATCCGTCACAAGTTCGCAGAAACAGGGATACACAAACAAAGGCTTATTTCATGCCAATCTGCTTCACACGCTGCTCGAACTCTTCCCTGTCACAGATGGCACTATTCTTGATTTTGGCGCGATAATTATAGATAGTGTTCACAGAATAGTGAAGGAACTCGGCAATCTTAGAACTGTCCTCGATGCCCAGACGGATAAGGGCAAAGATACGGAGGGTGGTAGAAAGACGGCTGTCATCTTCGAGCAAGATACGCTCTTCAGGCTTCAAGAGAGCATTGAACTCCTCAACAAAGTCAGGGAAGAGCTTCAGGAAGGCGGAATCGAAATACTCATACAGCTCGCCCATGTAGGCCTCGCCAGCCTGCATCTGCTCCAGCAACTTGTTGAGTTCTCTTGCCTTCACCTGTTTCACTACTCGCTTGCGCATGGTCTCTATCTTGTCGACATAGATGGCACAAAGGCGCAGGAATCGACCAATATATACTTCCTTCATCTTGTTACTCTCGTTGAGAGAATGGTTCATCTCGTTGAGCGACTGGTTCATCTCGTTAAGACGCTCATTTGCCAACTGCAAGGCATGGTTGGTTTCCTTCAGCTTATGATGGGCCGCAGCAATGCGCTTGCGCTGCTTGTTGACATAGTAGAGCAAGAGCATAACCACAAAGAGAAGCAGGACAGAAAACGCTACCATGAGCCGCAGATGCTGGTTGCTCGCTGAAAGTTCTTTCTGATAGCCCTCCTCAATCTGCGTGAGCACAGGCATGATCTGGCGGCTGCGGCTAGGTGTATTGAAAATGGTAGCCGACTGCCAGGCAAACTTGATATACTCATGAGAGCGCTTCTGCTCGCCCGGGTCGGCGTTGAGAAGATTGGCAACTTCCCAGAGAGACCCCTGGTCCATCACAGCCAACTGGACATCGCAGATAGCAGAACGCAAGAGGCAGCGGAGGAACTGTTCTTTATCACCAAACTGATTGTAGGTCAAGCCGCGATAAAACTGTACGATGGCATACTGATGGGTGCCCGGTTTCGTCATCCCCAGCCGCTTATCGCTCAATCGCAAAGCCTCCTTCATATTGCCTGCATCGCGTGCCCTCACCTCCTGCATCTGCAGATAAAGGTCATCATCATGACTGAAAGTGCTGTCTATTGCAGCCTGATAGTCATTACGCTTGCCGGTATAATATTTCTTCAAAGAGGGAACGTTGGAATAATATGCCATCTCGCCATACAGATGCTGGCAAGCCCAGAGGTAGTTGCGTTTGCCCTCAGCATCAAGATCAGCGATATTGACAGACTTCAGCAGGTCGTACGATTCGGCATAATCGCCCGTGGTAGATTCCTGGAAAGCAAGCAGCGCCTTGGCATTTCCCACCTTCTTTTTATCGCCCATTCTGAAGGCAAGTTCCATACACTGGTTGATGTATTTCTGCGCCATGTCGTTCTTGTAGGAGCGGTATTCCTCAAAGAGCGCAAAGCAGGCATCATACTTACTGCTTAGGCGCCTGGCGGTCTTCAGTTTCTGCTCCCAATCGCGAATTCGGACTTCACGTACCTTCACATAATCAGCCGAATGGGCAATAGCGTTGTCCAGACTCTGAAAAAGCTGCTCAATATTATCTGTTGTTTTTGCTGCAAGAGAAAGAGGCATCAAGACAAAGAGCAGGAAGAAGAATGCCTTTCCCCATAATTCATTTACGCGATACATCAACTTGATTCCGTTTAAGATTGATTTATTTTCATGAGGTTTCATGTGCAAAAGTAATAAAAAAATCGGAAACGACAAAATCTGATATAGAAGAAATGTAGATTTCTTCGCATTTTTCGCCTATACCGCATCCACTTTTTATGTTTCCGGCATTTTTCTTATCCATCTCATTATCAGATACATCTCTTCCTGAAAAAGAAAATTTCATCCACATTTTAACATTCGTATCGCGCATCGTATCATCTTTTTTATTATCTTTGCAAGGTCTTAATAGAAGATAAGCATCAAAAATAACAATTAACATAATAAACAATGAGAACAGCACTTTTATCACTCACATTTCTTTTGGCTGGTTCTATGGCAGCACCTGCTTTCGCCCATACCGCAGCCCCTAAGAAAAAAGTAACTGCCACAACCAAGAAAGGCAAGATTCTACCCATGAAGGAGTATATCGACCAACTGATGGCTAAGATGACGCTACAGGAAAAGATTGGCCAGCTGAACCTGATGGTAGCTGGCGACATCACCACCGGAGGCGCACTCGATACTCAGGTAGGCAGCGATATCGCCCAGGGCAACATGGGCGGAGTTTTCAACATCAAAGGCCTCGACAAGATCAAGGCCCTGCAGGAAATCGCCATCAAGAACAGCCGTCTGGGCATCCCGCTGCTCGTAGGTATGGACGTGATTCATGGTTACGAAACGATGTTCCCTATCCCTCTCGCCCTTTCCTGCTCATGGGATACCGAGGCGATGAAGAAGGTAGGCGAAGTATCGGCCAAGGAAGCAAGTGCCGACGGCATCAACTGGACATTCTCTCCTATGGTAGACATCGCACTCGATGCCCGCTGGGGACGAATCAGCGAAGGAAATGGCGAGGATCCTTATCTGAGCGGCGTGATGGGAGCAGCGATGACTCAGGGCTACCAGGGCGTGGATATGCGCACAGAAGAGATTCTGAGAGCCAACCGCATCATGGCCTGTCTGAAACATTTTGCCCTGTACGGAGGCGTTGAGAGCGGAAAGGAATATAACACGGTAGATATGAGCCGCGTACGCATGATGAACCAGTATCTGCCACCTTACGAGGCTGTGGTGAAGGCTGGCGTAGGCAGCGTGATGTCTTCATTCAATCTCATCGACTACATACCTGCTACAGCCAACAAATGGATGATGACCGATGTCTTGAGAAAGCAGTGGGGATTCAACGGTTTCGTGGTTACCGATTACGCTTCTATCGCCGAGATTCTGCAGCACGGAACGGCAAAAGACATCCAGGAGGCTTCAGAACAGGCACTGAAGGCGGGTACCGACATGGATATGTGTTCCAACGCCTTCGTAAAGCATCTGGCAAAGAGCATAGCAGAAGGAAAGGTGAGCGAGGAGGATGTGAACATCGCCTGCCGCCGCATTCTGGAAGCGAAATATAAACTGGGCCTGTTCAGCGACCCTTACCGCTACTGCAACACCAAGCGCAGCAAGAGCGAGATTTATACCGCAGAGAACCGTCAGGCAGCCCGCGATGTAGCAGCAGAGACCTTCGTGCTCCTGAAGAACGAAGGCAATATTCTGCCACTGAAGAAGGAAGGAAAGATAGCCCTGATAGGTCCGCTTGCCGACACCCGAAACAACATAGCCGGTACATGGAGTGTTGCTCAGGTACCATCTAAATATACCACCATCAAGGAAGCGATGGAGCATGCTCTTGCCGGAAAAGCCACCTTATTATATGCCCAGGGAAGCAATATCTGGCGCAATCAGGAACTGCAGCAAAACGGCGAATCCGGTAAACCGATCAACTGGGGCAACGAGGCTGAAATGAAGGCTGAAGCGCTGAAGATTGCTAAAGAGGCCGACGTGATAGTATGTGCTATGGGCGAAAGTGCCGAGATGAGCGGCGAATGCGGTAGCCGTACCAACCTGGAGATGCCGGACGTACAGCGCGAACTGCTTGCCGAACTTCTGAAGACGGGCAAGCCTGTAGTGCTCCTCAACTTTGCGGGCCGTCCTACGGTCCTTACTTGGGAGAAAGCCCATGTATCAGCCATCATGAATGTATGGTTTGGAGGCTCAGAGATGGGCGATGCACTCTGCGATGTCATCTTTGGCGACAAATCGCCATCGGGCAAGCTCACCACTTCGATGCCTAAGACTACCGGTCAGGAGCCTCTCTACTACAACCATCAGAACACCGGACGCCCTGTAGCAGACGATAATGAGAAGTTTGCCAAGTTTGCCAGCAACTGTCTGGATGTAAGCAATGGTCCGCTCTATCCTTTCGGTTACGGTTTGAGCTACACCTACTTTTCATACAGCAACTTCCGCCTGAGCAGCCAGGAGGCCGGCATCAGCAATGAGGAGGCTACCGAATGGCAGGATGGCAAGAAGATTACAGCTAGCGTCACCGTTAAGAACAATGGCTCCCGCGATGCCGACGAGATTGTGCAGCTCTACATCCGTGACATGGTAGCCAGCATCTCCCGCCCTGTAAAGGAACTGAAAGGTTTCCAGCGCATCCATCTGGCAGTAGGTGAAAGCAAGGAGGTAAGCTTTGATATCACCCCAGATATGCTCAAGTTCTACAACGCAGATCTGAAGCACGTGATAGAACCAGGCGACTTCCAGATTATGATAGGAACCAACAGCAAGGATGTAAAGACATTGAAACTGAACGTGAAATAAACAAGAAAAATCGCCCTGTAAAGAGCAAAGCATAGCTTGAAAGATGCTTTACTTCTTACAGGGCGATTTCTATTGACTGAGCCCACTTCAACAGAAGGCTCAGTTATGGATTTCCTTCAAATTACTTAGTCATCTCGAAACCTACACGCATACCATCGTAATTATTGGCGATAGTACCGATAGCGCTGAGCGTAGAATTACCCTTGAAGGAACCGATGGTCTTGATGAGGTTGAGCAACTTTGTCTGGTCGAAGAGCAGGCTGATGCCGTTGGTAGTCTTCGTAGCATAGCCCGACATACTCAAGAGCAAGCCCTTCATCTGAATGGCATGAGTCTTCTCATCAAAAGTATAATTGCCCTGCCATGACTTGCCATCTATCTTGGCAGCGAAAGTTCCATCAGTTTTGAAGGTGAAATAGGTATTTGAGTCGCTGAAGCCAAACTTGCTGTAATACTCACCCAACTTCTCCTCTACCTTGTTGGCAGCAATCTCACCGCCAGCCTTTGCCAGGAGATTCTCAGAGGTAAAGGCGCATCCCGGCTTGCTGTACTTCCAGGTATGGGCACAGAGATCCTGCTTGCGGAAGGTACCTGAACCGATTACATTATTCAGAATGCCATTGATAATGCTGCTACCTGCAGAACTGCTGCTGTTAGAGTTTCCGCCCAATACAGCACCCAAGATACCTGCAACGGCTGAGCCTGCATTGCTGGTTGTACTGGTAGAAGTAGCGGCATTGCTGGTTGTTGCAGCAGTTGTAGCTGTTGTGTTAGATGCAGCAGAAGTTGTTTTCTTTGTAGAAGTCTTCTTGGTCGTAGTCTTCTTTGTAGTCTTCTTAGCCGTTTTCTTAACCGGCATCATTTCAGACATTGAGGCATTGAGCGCTGCCTCGTTCATAGCGCTTGCGTTGCTGCCAGCTGTGCATGCGAGCACGAGGGCAGCCAAAAGAAATACCTTTTTCATTGCTTTCTATATATTTATTTTTATCACTCTTATTTATATATACCCAATACTTCCTATTGTTCTTTTGGGTGCAAAGTTCGCAAAAAAATCGGGAATACGATAAGAAAAATCCCTATTTCGCGGTATGAATCTCCCTAAAAACTCATCATTTCTGCTCTTTCTACGTTATTATAGACGAATACTATGACAATTCGTTTAAAAGATTATGAAAAAATCGTTCAGGAAATGATAATTATCGGCCTAAAGGAGGGGAAACTGTTCAAACGTTTGCACTTTTTTTTGACATACATCAAAAAATAACGAACAAAACACGCATTTTCATGCATTTTATACCTAGAAATAGGTAGAAACCCCTATCTTTGCAAGCGGTTAACAAATATCAATAGGTTATGAATGATTTAATTAAGGTAAATTCAGAAAATCAGAATCAGGCTATCGATAGATGCCAACAGATTCTTCAGGATCGCCGCGAGGCTCTTGCCTCTAAGGCAAAGAGAAGAGGTTAATACTCTTCAGAAACATGACGTAAAGGAGGAAAGATGATGCTCTTATACAATATAAGGACGCATCCTTTCTTTTTAAAGAGAGATTTTTCGAAACGACTCTTAAATGATGAGTTTCAAAAATTTTGGGAAAAGAAAAAAAACGTAAAAATCCTGTTGTCAGCCATCTGGCTTGTACAACGGGATTTTTTCGTTTATTATATCAAGTCCGAGATTTACTTCTCGTTCTTCACTGCCTTCATGATAATCTCGAAGTGATTACCACTCTTCAGGATGACATTCTTCAGGAAGTCTGAAATCTCAGATGCCTTCAGATTCTTCACCATCTCCTTGTAATCGCTATGAGTATCAACACCCATACGCTCGTATGTGCTCAACGCACCAAGCCAATAACCATTGGTTTTTTCGCTAACAGCAGCCTGCTTCAGGAGAATCTCCTTTACCTTCTGAAGGTCTTCTGCATTTGGCTGGGCTACAGTCTCGTCCATACCCTTGAAGAAGTAAGGAATAGCGATATCCGACTTCTCTGGGTTCAATTGAGCCACGGCTGAAATAGAGATGGCAGCCTTGTTATCATAATCGCGAAGCAAACCATAGTTTGCTCCTGCATGATAAGCAGCGCTGAGTTCCTCACGGATAGTACGCAAATACTTCATCTCCAGCAAACGGGCAGAAACATCAGCAAGAACATAATTCTTCAAGGTGAATGGAGCCTTGGTATACCAGATCTCTGTTGCCTGGTTCTGTGGATTCTCCATTGCTTTGGTAAAGACATTGCTTACCTTACCCTTAGCATAAGGAATCTGCTTGTTTTTAAGCTTGAAGCCATTGTTTGGCAGACTGGCGATATACTGCTCGATGAGTGGGAGGAGAGTCTTCTCATCATAGTTACCTACGAAATAGAAGGTGAAGTCCTTGGCATTGCCGTAGAACTGCTTACCAATCTCCAGGATACGGTCGTAGTTGATATTCTTTATATCGCTTGCCTCTGGCACACGGGCAAGTTTGCTACCCAAATAGAGGGTGCTCTGAACAGAATCCTGATATACGAGGCTTGGGTTGTTGCTCTTGTTGGCAAGAACAGTAGCCATCATACTCTTCATATTGTCGAAGCTTTTCTGGTCCTTGCTTACTGCGGTCATCTTGAGATAGATGAGCTGCATCAGGGTTTCGATGTCCTTAGGAGTAGAATTACCCTTCAAACCATGATTAAAAGGACTCAAGCTGAACGAAACGCCAGCCTGCTTACCAGCCAAAGCCTTATCAAGCTCATTGCTTGAGAAATCGCCAAGACCACTAGCATCGAGCACATCTGCTGCGAATGCAGCATTCAGGAAGTCTTCCTTGCCGAAAGTAGAATAACCCACATTGGCTGAAGCTGCGAAAGCAATCTCATTGTCCTTGAAATCGGTCTTCTTCAATACCACCTTAGCGCCATTAGAAAGAGTCAACTCCTTGAAGCCCAACTTTTTGTTCTCAACAGTCTTCTTAATCTTACCAGCCTTAGGAGCCTGAGCTATGAGAGGTTCCTGCTTAACATTATCCACATAAGCCTCGAGCTTCTCAGCACGTACCTGCTTTACAATGGCAGCAAGTTCCTGCTCTGTAGGATAAACGGCACCAGCCTGCTCGCGCATCATAACCAATGATACAAGGTTAGTATCGCTCTGGCAAACCAACTGCTTGGCATAGCTGTTGATAACCTCAAGAGGCAAGTTTGGAACTACCATCTTCCAGATCTGACTCTCCTCTTCTACTGACGGAATAGGCTCGTTAGAAGTGAAGTTATCCACATACTGGGTGGTAAACTGCTCGTTTTTCATCTTATCCTTGTTGGCAAGCGCCTTGTCAACCTGGCTCATGAATTCATCCTTGGCACGCTGATACTCAGTAGCAGTGAAACCGAACTCATGCATACGCTGTGCCTCGCGGAGAACAGCAGCATAAGCCTCCTTAATCTTTCCTGGCTTAGCAACACCGGTAAGGGTGAAAGCATCCTTAGTGCTTGAAATCAGGTATGAACCATCACCGGCATTTGCCTGGAGATATGGACAGTCTGGCTCCAATGCCTTCTCTGCAAAACGGGCAGCAATCATAGAAGAAATCACGTTATCCATGTATCCCTTCAGGAGATAGCTCATGTTGCTCTTCAGAGAATCAGGCACAGCATTGTGCTTCATATAAATCTGGAAGAGATCAACCTGCTGCTCCTTATCCTTGTCGATAACATAGATGGCTGAATCATTATCAGATACTTCTACCTTCTCTATCTTAGCGGCATTCTTAGGTACCTTGATACCTGAGAAGAGTTCCTTAATCTTAGCTTCGATATGATTTACATCTACATCACCCACAATGATAATAGCCTGATTGTCTGGACGATACCATTTACGGTAGTAAGCACGGAGAGTTTCTGGCTTACAACCATCGATAACGCTCATCAAACCGATAGGGAAACGGTAGCCATACTTTTCGCCCTGATAGAGCTTAGGAAGTGAACGCTCTATCATGCGCTGCTGACCTACGATACGCATACGGTACTCATTGTGTACCACATCGCGCTCGTCATTGATGGCTTCCTTGGTAAGAGAGATACCGTTGCTCCAATCCTTGAGGATAAGCATACAGGAGTCTACGGCTGTAGTACGGGTAGTAGGAACATCTGTGAAGTAATAAACAGTCTTCTCTACTGCTGTATAGGCGTTGAGATTACGGCCATACTGTACACCGATGCTCTGCAGATAGTCCTGCAGAGAGTTGCCCTTGAAATGGTCGGTACCATTGAAGGCAAGGTGCTCCAAGAGGTGAGCCAAACCGCGCTGATCATCATTCTCATTGATAGAACCCACTTTCTGAGCGATGTAGAAACTGGCTACATGCTCAGGATAACTGTTGTGACGAATGTAGTAAGTCAATCCATTATCAAGACGACCTATCTTCACATTCTTGTCTACCGGAATAGCTGGCATCTGCTGTGCCATCGCTGTACCTGCAGAAAGGAACAGCAAAACTGCTGCAAAAATCTTTCTTAGTTTCATCTGATTTTAATTATTTATATATTTATTGTTTTCTATATCATTCTTTCTATATACCTTTTATATATATATATATCATGCTTCTTAACAAGTTCACCTATATATAACGACAAAACCAGTAACATGGTTACTGTCTGCGATGCAAAATTAAGAAAAATAAAAAAGATTTGCAAACATTTTAGAAAATATCTTCGCGATGTATGCAAATCTTAACCTAAAACTAACATTGGAGGCAGAAAACCAATCCTAACCTACATGAAAACTCTTCATCCATGAACCTCTGAAGAGGCGGATAAGGAAGAGGATTCCCCTGAATGTGAGTTCTGTAGCCATTGCTATCCATACTCCTTCCAAGCCATAGCTCTTGGAAAGCGCATAAGCCAGAGTGAGGCGCACCAGCCACATGGTACCGAGATTGATCATCGCCGGTTTCCTGGTATCGCCCGCTCCTACACAAACACAATAGGTTACGATGCTAGCTGCAAAGAATGGTTCAGCAAAAGCCTCGATGCGCAAACAGACGGTACCCATCTCACGGATGCTTTCTACCGGAGAAAGAACGCCAATCATCTCAGGAGCAAAGACATACATCACCACTCCCATCACAGCCATCACAGCCATTCCCAGTCCTACTGTCATATAGGCAAAATTCTTGCACAACCCTACTCGCCCTGCTCCATGCGTCTGTCCCACCAGAGTAGTAGCCGCATCACCAATTCCATAACCCGGCATATAGCAAAGACTCTCTGCCGTAATAGCAAAAGAATGGGAAGCAATGGCTATATTGCCAAGAGGTGCCACAATCATGGTACTCACTATCTGCGCCCCACTCATCAATATGTTCTGTATGGCTATCGGAATGCTGATTTTACAGGCATTATGAACATACGACCTGACCCAACGGAAACGGATATGGTCCTGACGGAGATTCAGTATCTTATTCTTGAAACCTGCAAGATAAAGATTAGGCAGAGAGATGCAGACATAAGCCATCGCCGTTCCTAAGGCAGCCCCCACAACACCCAACTTCAGGATATAGATAAACAGGTAATTGAATATTACATCGCAGATGCAAATCAATACTGCCATCACACTAGGCGTATGCATATTGCCCGCAGATTTCAGCATCATTTCGGATATATGATAAAGGAAAACGAATGGCAGTACCAGGCCATATATCAGAAAATAGCGAGAGGAATTGGTGGCTATATCAGCACCTCCACCCAGCCAATAAGGCAGATAACCATGAATGCCGACACAGAGAAGAGAAACAAAAACGCTGAACGCCACACCGCAAATCATCGCATGACGAAACACCTGACGGGCATTTGCAAAATCATTAGCTCCGATGAAATGAGCCACCTGTACAGAAAAGCCAGTAGCCGCTGCACTGAGTAAACTACCAATAAGCCAGGTAGTTGACTCAATCAATCCGATACTGGCAGAAGCCTCTGCTCCCAGATGACCCACCATCGAAGCATCGATGAAGAACATCATCACCGTAGAAATCTGAGCCAACATAGAAGGTATACTCAACCCTACAATAAGATTGAGTTTCTCGCGCCGATCCATCTCCCTACCCAGGCGAATCGACTCCATCAAATAATCTGTCTTCTTGCTATAAAGCATAAATTAATTTCTCGTATATCGCTCATACAAAAAAATATGTGCATATATCATTTCAAACATATGCACATACTTTTCTCTAAATCTTTATTCTTATTATTCAGTAATCCACTTCTTGCCAGAAGCTCTCTTATAACTCTTGAGCACCATCTCAAAACGGAGCATTGAATAGGCAGGAACACTACCATTCCCCGAGGAGCCATAAGCCAAGTCGGCTGGCATGAACACCTGCCAATGGTCGCCAGGGTGCATCGCCATCAACGCTGTGGTAAAACCATCTATCCACCCGCCAGAGCTTTGACTTGAGGCCTTATCGGTCTTTGCCTTTATAGGCAATGCCGTCGTCTCGTCATACGTTCCGGTGAACGATTGGTCAAAGACATAACCTGTGGCATAAGAATCGGTAGGTATCAACCTGCCACGATAGCTCACCTGGATGGAGTCGGTATAGAGGGGCGACCCGTTGCCATTGCCCTTGTTGAGCACATGCACTACGATATAGTCGGTGTCCTTGTACTTGAGCACCACCTGGCTGCCATTGATTGGCTTCTGGTTGGCAAGGCTATAGTTGGGTATCACCTTCCACTCGGTACTGCCAGCGGCAATCTGTTTCTTGGCATACGCCAGCGTGTCAGCGAACGCCTTGTCGTTACGCTCCTGCCAGTTGGCATACTCGTCGGTGGTGGCATCATCTTCGCTACATGATGACAGTGTGATCACTGCCATCATGAGGAAGAAGAAATATTTCAAACTCTTAAGATTCATCTAAATGTATTTGATTAATTAGAAGTTCTTGATTTCCTTGCCAAGCTTCTTCAATACGCTAGTGATGCTTACGCGCTCCTCAATGATGCTGCGAAGATCTGAGATAGCTACGCGCTCCTGCTCCATGGTATCACGATAACGCAGAGTTACCTTATGATCGTTTGGAGTATTGTGGTCTACGGTGATACAGAATGGAGTACCGATAGCATCCTGACGGCGATAACGCTTACCGATAGAATCCTTAGGATCGCCATAGTGAGTATTGAAGTGGAACTTCAGCTCGTCAACGATTTCGTGAGCCAACTCTGGCAAACCATACTTCTTATCCAATGGGAACACAGCACACTTCACTGGTGCCAATGCCTCTGGCAAACGCAAAACGACACGTGTCTCGCCATTCTCCAGCTTCTCCTCGCAGTAAGAGTGGCACATTACGCTGAGGAACATACGGTCTACACCGATAGATGTCTCTACATCGTAAGGTACATAGCTCTCGTTCTTCTCTGGATCGAAGTACTTGATAGAACGGCCGCTGTACTTCTCGTGCTGAGAAAGGTCGAAATTGGTACGGCTGTGGATACCCTCTACCTCCTTGAAGCCGAATGGCATTTTGAACTCGATGTCGGTAGCAGCATTGGCATAGTGAGCCAGCTTCTCGTGATCGTGGTAACGATAGTTCTCATTACCCATACCGAGAGCCTCGTGCCAAGCCAGACGAACCTTCTTCCAATATTCAAACCACTTCATCTCAGTACCAGGCTGGCAGAAGAACTGCATCTCCATCTGCTCGAACTCACGCATACGGAATACAAACTGGCGGGCGACAACCTCGTTACGGAAAGCCTTACCAATCTGGCAGATACCAAATGGCAACTTCATACGGCCGGTCTTCTGAACACTCAGGTAATCTACGAAGATACCCTGAGCTGTCTCAGGACGGAGATATACCTTGCTTGTAGCATCGCTGGCAGCACCCATCTGGGTAGAGAACATCAAGTTGAACTGACGAACATCAGTCCAGTTCTTGGTACCGCTGATAGGGCAAACAATACCCTCATCCTCGATAATCTGCTTCAGCATCTCCAGGTTAGGACCCTGCATAGCCTCAGTATAGCGGGCATGGAGGTCATCAAACTTCTTCTGGTTCTCCAGAACGCGAGGATTAGTTGCACGGAACTGAGCCTCATCAAAGCTATCGCCGAAACGCTTCTTAGCCTTGGCAATCTCCTTGGCAATCTTCTCCTCATACTTAGCCATGTGATCCTCGATGAGCACATCGGCACGATAACGCTTCTTTGAATCGCGGTTATCAATCAATGGGTCATTGAAAGCATCTACGTGTCCAGATGCCTTCCATACAGTAGGGTGCATGAAGATAGCAGCATCGAGACCAACAATGTTCTCGTGCAACAAGACCATACTCTGCCACCAGTACTGCTTAATATTGTTTTTGAGCTCAACACCATTCTGACCATAGTCATAAACGGCAGCCAAGCCATCATAAATTTCACTACTTGGGAACACGAAGCCATATTCCTTGCAATGGCTTACAATTTTCTTAAAAACATCTTCCTGTGCCATGATTAAATCTTATTTTTTTCAAATTTTCGGCAAAGATACTCTTTTTTCTCGAAAAATTGTTGTATTTTTGCCATAAATTAATAAAATAAGTATTAAAAGCTATATATGAGCGACGAAATTAAAGATAAAAACGGTCTTGAAGAGGAAAAATCGCCAAATTTGGAAAATTCTTCTGCAGAATCTGAACAGGATGCTGCAGAAGATGCCAACGAGGAGATTTCGACCGAAGAACATTCCGATTATAAGCCGGTGAACCGATTCGATGCTTCTGCTGTACATCACCTCAGCGGAATGTATCAGAACTGGTTCCTCGACTATGCATCGTATGTGATCCTCGAGCGTGCCGTTCCTCATATTGAGGATGGTTTAAAACCGGTACAGCGACGCATCCTCCACTCTATGAAGCGCATGGACGACGGAAGATACAACAAGGTTGCCAATATCGTGGGACATACCATGCAGTTTCACCCTCACGGTGATGCGTCTATCGGAGATGCTTTGGTACAGATGGGACAGAAAGACCTGCTCATCGATACGCAGGGTAACTGGGGAAACATTCTTACGGGCGACCGTGCCGCTGCTCCCCGATATATCGAGGCACGCCTCTCTAAGTTTGCTCTCGACGTGGTTTTCAATCCTAAAACTACCGACTGGCAACTCTCTTATGATGGCAGAAACAAGGAGCCTATCACGCTCCCTGCCAAATTCCCGCTGCTCCTGGCACAAGGTGCCGAGGGTATTGCCGTGGGATTGAGCAGTAAGGTTTTGCCACATAATTTCAATGAGATTTGCGATGCTGCCGTCCACTATCTCAAGGGCGAGCCATTCCAACTCTATCCCGACTTCCCTACAGGCGGTGCCATCGATGTAAGTAAATACAATGATGGACAGCGAGGTGGTGCATTGAAGGTAAGAGCCAAGATAGACAAGCTCGACAACAAGACACTCGTTATCAGCGAGATACCATTCAGTAAGACTACAGGCAGCCTCATCGATTCTATCACCAAAGCGGTAGAAAAGGGTAAGATTAAGGCACGCAAGGTAGACGATGTTACTTCGGCAAATGTTGAGATTCTTGTGCATCTTGCTCCGGGTACCTCATCAGACAAGACGATGGATGCACTCTACGCTTTCAGCGATTGCGAAATCAACATCTCGCCCAACTGCTGTGTCATCGAAGACAACAAGCCTGTATTCCTCACTATCAGCGATGTATTGCGCCACAGCGTAGACCGCACAATGGGATTGCTGCGCAAGGAACTGATGATCAGAAAGGGTGAATTGGAGGAGCAGCTCTTCTTCTCTTCTCTCGAACGGATTTTCATCGAGGAACGCATTTACAAGGAGCGAAAGTTTGAGCAGAGTAAGAGTCAGGATGAGGTTGTTGCTTTCATCGATTCAAAACTCGAACCATTCAAGGACAAACTCTTTACTGCCGAAGTAGACGGTAAGGGTATGGTAGAATATGCCTTCCATCGGGAAATTACCCGTGAGGACATTCTCAAACTCCTGGAAATCAAGATGCAGCGAATCCTTAAATATAATAAGGATAAGGCAGACGAACTGCTGATGAAGATTAAGGCTGAACTTGCTGAGATTGAGAACGACCTGGCTCACATGACCGATGTAACCATCAACTGGTTTGAATATCTCAAGGGCAAGTATGGAAAGAACCATCCTCGCAAAACAGAAATCAGAAACTTCGATACCATTGAGGTGACTAAGGTGGTAGAGGCTAACCAGAAACTCTATATCAACCGTCAGGAAGGCTTCGTTGGTACAGGTTTGAAGAAGGATGAATTCGTATGCAACTGCTCCGACCTCGATGACATCATCATCTTTTATAAGGATGGTAAGTTTAAAGTCACCAGGGTAGCCGACAAAATATTCGTTGGCAAGAATATCCTCCATGTACAGGTATTCAAGAAGAACGACAAGCGCACCATCTATAACTGTGTTTACCGCGACGGCAAGCAAGGCGATTACTTCATTAAGCGATTCAATGTAACCGCCATGACCCGCGACAAGTTGTATGACATCACCCAGGGTACACCTGGCAGCCGCGTCATCTACTTCACCGCCAATCCGAATGGAGAGGCAGAAATCATCAAGTGTACGATGGAGCCCGACCTGACGAAGAAGCGCCAGAGCATCTTCCTGGAGAAGGATTTCTCAGACATTCTGATCAAGGGACGTGCTGCCAAAGGTAATCTCCTGACCAAGCGCCCTATTCGCCGTATCGGTCTGAAGAGTCACGGCCACAGCACGTTAGGAGGCAGAAAGGTTTGGTTCGACCCAGACGTAAACCGCATCAACTACGATGAGAACGGCCGCTTCCTGGGCGAATTCAATGATGATGATTCAATCTTGGTTGTACTCGACAATGGTGAATTCTACATCACCAATTTCGATGTCAACAACCACTACGAGGACAACATCATCCGCTTAGAGAAATGGGATGAGCACAAGATCTGGACGGCTATCCTTTACGATGCCGACAATCAGGGATATCCATACATCAAGCGATTCACGATGGATGCCACCAAGCGCCATCAGAATTTCATGGGAGAGAACCCTAACTGCAAGCTCATCTTGCTTACCGATACGGTTTATCCACGCATCAAGGTTACTTATGGCGGTGTGGATGCCATCCGTCCTGCCGAAGAAATCGATGCCGAGCAGTTCATTGCGCAGAAGAGTTTCAAGGCAAAGGGTAAGCGCCTCACGACATTCAAGATTGACAGCATAGAAGAACTGGAACCAACCCGATTCCCAGAACCTCCTTCTGAGGATAATGATGAGGAACAGGATGGTTCTGACTCAGAGAACGAAGGTGAAAACCTAGATCCGGATGCTGGCAAAAGCGAGCAACAGGTGATTGACGAACTGACTGGTCAGACCAATCTCTTCTCTGAAAAAGATTTCGAAGAAGACCAGAAGGATAAAGACTGGTTATCGAAGCAATAAAAAGCGCAAAGAAAGTACAAAAGAAAGCGCAAGGAAAGCGCCCATCATAAAAAAGGAGCTTAAGTCCAAAAAGCTTAAGCCCCTTTTTTTATTATCTAGCCATTTGCGTTTCGCGTTTCAGCTTTTCGCGTTCAGCAAAAAAGAAGCCAGTCCCCCTCCTGCCCCCGTTCCAGGCGATTCCATCGCCTGTCCCCCAGCAGTCAGTAGCCTTAATTTTTACCTTTTATACCCCGCCAGCTTTTTCAGGCAGTATTCCTTAAAGTCATTCCAATGGTAATAAGGTGCCACATCGCTCTTGATAGGCAAAGTAGCCTCATCTTCATTCAAAAGCACCTTCACCAGCACATCATTCGCCTTGTTTCTATAAAAAACAAACTGCAGGTTCGTAGCCATCGGAGTAATCTTATAATCCCACCATTGAGAAGCAATCTTCTCCGGATCCTTAATCTCTTCGCCATATCCATTCAAATCCAGCAAACAGGTAAGCGGAGTAACCATCGTATCGTGTCCATATCTCAATGTAGCTCCCGGATGCGGAAGAGCGATGCAACTATCTGCCTTCTGGATGATATTCCTCAAGAGATTGCGCTGGGAGAATGGCTGCACATTGCCCGTATAAGGCGAGTTGCCATAAGCCATCTGCCACCAGATGTTGGCATTCAGCCAGTTCTGATACAGTTCCTCCTCCGTAAAGAGGTCATAGAGCGAAACCTTGCCTCTCAGTTCCGTGCCTTGGATTGAGCTTGCCATCTCATAGAGTCTTCTGTTCAGGTCACTCTGGTTGATATTCTGCTTCACCCAGGCAGGGTCGTTGAACAGTTCCTGCATCACACGGCTATAGCTAACGTGCTTCTGTGCAAATTCCTGCTGTGCCACCTTGATACCCACGCTGTTCTTCAAGCTATCCAGGTATCTGTCGCCCTGGTTCATATAATACATATCATGCTCGCTGGCATCATGAAAGATATGAAGTTTCGGATTCATGCGAAGCATCTGCTGCAAACCGTTCTCCATAGAGAGGATGCATCGGATTACCAAAGTACTTCGAGCCTCAATATTCGTATTACCGGCAAAAATCTCAGGGAATCGCTCCATCATTCTTCTGGTAATACCCTGATGCTGGAGAGCTCCGAGCGGAGTCAGTTCGCCATCGCGCCCCTTCGCCTCCTCACGAATCATCTTCACCTTAGCCAGCGTTTCCTCGCCCTTAGCTGTCAGTTTTCCCTCCTGCTTCGCTTTGAGCAGAGAGAAATAAGGCACATCATAAGCCTGCTTGCCAATCATATAGCGGGAACCATGCCGACCATAATGGCTCAGATAGAATGGCTTATAACCCTTAGGCGCCGCAGTCAACTGCTTCTGCGGACCACGATAAGCTACATAGTTACTACCCGAAAGCGTAATATCCCGCTTGAAATCCTCTTGCGGAGTCTGTGCTGTCAGAGGCATCGCCAATGTAAGAGATGCCAACAATAATAGATTCTTTGTATTCATTGTTATCATATAATTTTGTTTTGGAAACATACTGTCTCATTTAATTCCAATTCATCAGTTTTCTCAGGAACGGAAGCAATTCTGCTGCCATCTTCCGATGCTGCAACATACTAGGATGCCAGCTGGTGCCATAACCTAAATCTCCTTTCTGGAAACTGAAATCGAAACGGTAATATTCTTATCACCTTAGCATGATGCACCCCCTTTGGTAAAGCCGTAGCCAGGGTTACAACCGAATCGCGTTCGGCATTAAAGCCCACTTTGAAAGGTTCGCAACCATCAATCTGTGCCATGAAATAAGTAGTTGATTTCTTCACATTTCCAGCCATCATCGTGGAAGAAACCATCAATGTAGCCAGCATCATAACCCATACTTTTTTCATATTCCTGTTATTATAGTTTTTATCTGTCCTTACCATTCTGCCTTCATTTTTGCAAAGTAAAGCCAAAATGGTATCTGTTTGCAAAATTACCATTATTTCTCGTAAAAAGCAAGTAAAACCATCATTTTTTTCATTTTTATTCTTTTTATTCAAATTATTATTGTATCTTTGCACCCAAGAATGCGCTTGTGGCGAAATTGGTAGACGCGCTAGACTTAGGATCTAGTGGTTCAGGCCGTGTAGGTTCGAGTCCTATCAGGCGCACAAAAAAAATGCTAAGTAGTTAATATATAACTATTTAGCATTTTCTTTTAATATAACTACCTGTCTTTTTACACCTTTTTGTCAGATCCTTCTCCTCAAGCAGAGAGATACCTACATCATCCCTTCCAGTTTTTCCTGTGCCTCGCGCATATCTTTTTCAAAATTCACATGGTCTAGAAGGAATTCTGTTCTGCCTTGCGAAAGAAGAAGATAGAGCTGCGGATTCATGCCCTCTACATACTGGGCGATGGCATACTCTATATCATCACGCTGCGTAGGATTGGTGGAAAATTCAAAAACCCTGAGCTTCTGATGAATAAAGCAATATGCCGACTCTATACTATCTCTGGTGATGCCCCCTGCCAAGAGAGTATCACCATTATTATTCTGATTCATTCTGAATTTCCTTTTTATTTCACGCCCTTCATCGACAAGGCGATGCGCTTGCGCTTCAAATCTACTTCTGCCACTCTCACCATCACATGTTCATGAAGTTTTACCACCTCAGAAGGATCCTGAATGTAACGGTTTGACATCTGAGATACATGAACCAGACCATCGTTGTGGACACCTATATCTACAAAGGCACCAAACTTGGTAATGTTGGTAACAATGCCCGGCACAACCATGCCCACCTGCAAATCCTCTATCTCCTTAATGCTGGCATCAAACTCAAACTTCTCCACCTCACCACGAGGATCCAAGCCCGGCTTGTCAAGCTCAGCCATGATATCGGTCAAAGTAGGCATACCCACCTCGGCACTCACATATTTTCTGATATCAATCTTCTTCTGCAGCGCCTTGTCTTCTACCAGCTGCTTCACCGTTACGCCCTGATCTTTCGCCATCTGCTCTACCAGCGCATAGCGCTCCGGATGAACGGCACTGTTATCCAAAGGATTCTTAGCGCCTGGAATGCGGAGGAAGCCGGCACACTGCTCAAAGGCCGAAGGACCCAGACGTGGCACCTTCTTCAACTGGGCACGGGAAGCGAAGGCTCCATTCTCGCGGCGATATTCCACGATATTCTTGGCAAGCGTAGGTCCCAAACCGCTCACATAAGTCAGCAGATGCTGCGATGCGGTATTCAGGTTGACACCCACCGAGTTCACGCAACTCATCACCACCGTATCCAGACTCTTCTTCAACTGAGTCTGATCCACATCATGCTGATACTGTCCCACACCGATGCTCTTCGGATCAATCTTCACCAACTCAGCAAGCGGATCCATCAGTCTTCGTCCGATGCTCACAGCACCACGCACGGTAACATCCTCATCCGGGAACTCATCTCTTGCAATCTTCGAAGCCGAATAGATAGAAGCACCATCCTCGCTCACCACATAGATATCTACCGGATGAACGAAATCGATGCTATGCAGCCAGTCGCTGGTTTCGCGGCTTGCCGTACCGTTACCTACAGCCATTGCCTCCACCTGATACATCTTTACCATGCGCTGGATGGCAGCCGTAGCCTCGCTCTTCCTGTTGCGGGGAGGATGAGGATAAACAATTTCATGATGAATCAGATTGCCCTGCGCATCGAGACAGCAAGTCTTGCAACCATTGGCAAAACCCGGGTCAACCGCCATCACGCGTTTCTGTCCGAGAGGAGCCGCCAACAGAAGCTGGCGCAGGTTTTCGGCGAAGACCACAATAGCCTCCTCATCCGCCTTCTGCTTGCTGAGCGCAGCAAATTCGGTTTCAATGCTAGGCTTCAGCAGTCGCTTAAAGGCATCATCCACCGCTTCACCCACCAGCGTCTGGCACTCACCGAAACCATGTACATAGTGGCGCTTCAGTTTATCCTGACACTGCTCATCATCAGCCGAGATGCTGACACGCAAGAATCCTGCCGCCTCGCCTCTACGCATAGCCAGCAGTCGGTGCGAAGAACATTTCTTCAATGGTTCTGAGAAATCGAAATAGTCGGAGAAGCGCTGCGCCTCTTCCTCATCCTTCTTCTTAGCTACCACCTTAGAAGTGATGATGGCACCGCGTCTGAACTCACCGCGAATCTGATTGCGGCTCTGCTCATTTTCGCTTACGGTTTCGGCGATGATGTCCTTGGCTCCCTGAAGTGCAGCCTCCACATCCTTCACCTTATCGCCCACAAACTTCCTGGCAGCCTGTTCCGGATTGCGCTCACGCTGGAAGAGGAGCAGTTGTGCCAGAGGCTCCAAGCCTGCCTCACGTGCTATCTGTGCACGGGTGCGGCGCTTAGGCTTATAAGGAAGATAGATATCTTCCAGTTCGGTGGCATCCCAGCACTGTTCGATACGTTTTTTCAGTTCATCCGAGAGTTTTCCCTGTTCCTCGATGGTTTTGAGGATAGTCTCTTTTCTCTTCGCCATCTCAGAGAGTTTCTCGTTAGCCTGTGCGATGGCTTCAATGTTTACCTCGTCCATATTACCGGTTTTCTCCTTGCGGTATCGCGAGATAAACGGAATGGTGCAGCCCTCTTCGAGCAGCGCCAGAGTATTTTCTACAGCCTGCTCCTTCAGATTGAGCTGGGCTGCTATCAGCTTTGTAAATTGATTCATTTATGATATTTATAAAATAAGATTCAAACTGTTTGTTCATGCAAAGATAGAGAAAAAAGTTGGTTTGCCCAAATATTCCCTCATATTATTTGGCGGTTTCACTAAAAAATCGTAGTTTTGCAGCAGAAATAGCTTTAGATACATTCTGCATGCCTACTTTTCTTGATTTACATCAACAATACGGCTTGTTTTGCAAGAAAAACTGATAAATAGTTTTGAGTTTTAAGTTATTTCCTATATCTTTGCGCCGAATTAGAGAGTGCAGGGCATGTCTGGGATGTGCTTTGCTATCATAAATAAAGGGGCTGAAAAGCTACCTGATTAGAGTGATAAAAGAAAGTAATAATTAAAAGAAAAGATTGATTATGAAGAAGATTATGTTGAGCCTTGCTATGGCTCTCGTTTCAGTTTGCGCTAGCGCACAGGTTTACATCGGTGGTACAGCTGGTATTTCCAGCAACAAGATCGGTGATGGTGACAGCAAGACAGCTTACGCCTTGATGCCTGAGATTGGTTACCAGTTCAACAACAAATGGGAAGCAGGTCTCGAGATTGGTATCAAGAAGGGCGATGTTTGCGAACTCAGAGCAGTACCAGAAGCAACAACATTCATTGTAGCTCCTTACGTACGTTACACAGCCGTAGAAACCAAGTTGGTTAACCTCTTCGTTGAGGGTACAATCGGTTACGGCAGCGTCAGCAAGGGCGGTGGCGATTCTTACGAGGTAGGCATCAAGCCAGGTTTGGCTGTTAAGCTTTCAGACCACGTAAACTTCATCACAAAGGTAGGTTTCCTCGGTTACAGAGGTTATTCTCCTGACCATGGTGACAACTGGTCAACATTCGGACTTAACGTAGATGCGAGCAACATTTCATTTGGTGCTATCTACAAGTTCTAATCTTAGGGTGCTCATTTACTCATAAGCAATAATATCAGGGGCGCAAGCGATTCCTTTTCAGGAAACAGCTTGCGCCCCATTTTTTATCTGCAAGCGAACACGCTTTTACTCTTCACTCTTCACCTTTCCTTCGGAAACCCCTGTATTTATCGGCATTCCGAGGGGTGAAGAGTTTGCAGCAACTCTTCACCCACTCTTCACCACTCTTCACCGATTCCAAAGACCAACAGGCGTAAATTGCAGCGCAAGACCGCTAGGTGTTAAGGAGAGATGCAAGACCTCCAGGCGTCCCTGAGGAGGGTGCGCCATAAGTCTGGATAATAGTTTGGCGCATAACAGTTGACCATCGCATGCACATCACCTGTTGTGCATGCGCATATCAGCTGTTATGCAAGCGCACAACAGCTGTTGTGCGACCGAAGATACTGGCTCTTCCAACAACATATTCTAACTCTTCCAACAACATATTCTAACTCTTCCAACAACATATCCTAACTCTTCCAACAACATATCCTAACTCTTCCAACAACAAGAAGAGGATGAATCATAAACTTATGACACATCCTCCGCCGAACCAGCCAGGGTGAAGAGTGGTGAAGAGTGAGTGAAGAGTGTCCAAGAACTCTTCACCCCTCGAAACGCCCATAAACACTGGGGATTCCGAAGGAAAGGTGAAGAGTGAAGAGTATTTTCTTATCCCTTACTTACAACATTTTTACAGGCATTTACGCTGACTGTTGCAGTAGAACAGCCAACTAGCGAGCGTACGGCTAGTCAGCTGTTCTTCATTCGCCAGTACACTATTTCCGGTTAACAGCCAACTTATTCCTCGGCAAAATATTCTTCCATAACAAGGCTATTATCGCTACATACTGATAAAAATCTCTGGCAATTATTAGAAATAAGAGTAAAGGACACTTTTAGCAAAAATAAATAAGCAAAAAGTTTGGAGTTTTGAAAGAAAAAACATATATTTGCACCTTGGAAGGTGCATATTGCGCATAAATGTGCACCTTCCAAGGTGCATATACTACAAAAAACAGCATCTTAAAAGATGCATAAAAATGGTGAAATATGGATATTACACTCGTAAACTACATGAAAGAACAGCTGCGTCTAGTAAGTCTGGACTTTAAGCGCTATATGTATGACAAGCTTCCTTGGCAAGCGAGGTTCGTTGGACTCATGGGACCTAGAGGAGTAGGGAAATCAACTTTGATTCTTCAACATCTTAAAGAAATGGATGCTGATACTCAGGCAAAAAGTCTCTATATATCAGCAGATCATAGCTATTTCACAACCCACACACTAATTGATACAGCCGACCAATTTGTACGTGAAGGAGGTGAAACGCTTTATATAGATGAAGTACATAAATATGATTCATGGTCGAGGGAATTGAAGCAAATCTACGACTCCCACCCTGAACTCAAAATTTTCTTCACAGGATCTTCTATGCTTGATATTTTAGATGGAGAGGCAGAT
The DNA here is from genome assembly GCF_949820605.1 of Segatella copri. Taxonomy (NCBI): domain Bacteria; kingdom Pseudomonadati; phylum Bacteroidota; class Bacteroidia; order Bacteroidales; family Prevotellaceae; genus Segatella; species Segatella copri. The sequence goes on along the minus strand of NZ_CATKVU010000007.1, from coordinate 304,561 downwards.
TTGAGCAGAAGAGTCGTATTATATGAGATGCAGGGTATGTCTTTTAGGGAATATCTGGAAATGTTCGAAGGTATCAAGACACCTGTCATGTCATTAGATGATATTCTGAGGGGAAATATTGAAATAAAAGAGGTGCTCCACCCTATTCCGCTCTTCAATAAATATCTGAAAGAAGGATACTATCCATTTTCCAAGGAAGGCTTCTTCCAGCAAAGACTACAGCAGGTAATACGTCTTACGATGGAAGTAGATATTCCACAATATGCCAACATGTCGCCAGCAACAGGCAAAAAACTCCGCCGCATGTTATCTATCATAGCAGGTAATGTGCCCTATAAGCCAGAAGCTACAGGATTGGCAAACGAAATTAAAGTGAGCCGCAATGATATTCCTACCTATCTACTATACATGGAAAAAGCGGGAATGATTGGTCAGTTACGTGACGAAACAGGCGGAATGAGAGGATTGGGAAAGACAGAGAAAGTTTATCTCGATAATCCGAATATCATATATGCACTTTCAGGCAATAATTCTAATATTGGTAATGTGAGAGAGACATTCTTCTACAACCAAACCAGAGTCAATCAGGATGTTACATCATCTAAGATTTCCGATTTTACAATAGGAAAGTATACATTTGAGATTGGGGGTGCCAAAAAGAGTCATAAGCAGGTGAAGGATGTAGAAAACGCTTATATTGTGCGTGACGATATAGAATATGCTAACGGTGACATATTACCACTATGGAGTTTTGGTCTTTTATATTGAAATTAAAATATTCCGGAATACAGTTTATACTGCAACAATAAATAAGGGGCGTGCTTAAATGAGCACGCCCCCTGACGAGAGATTTTATGTATTCTTTTCACAAAGAACTCTATAAAACATTATGTATATAGTTTTATTTCATGATGGATGAACTCTAAAAAAGAGATTCTGGCATACTAGTTGTCAAGACAAACCAGTTATTTGGATTACTCTCATCAGTCAACTTTATAGAAGAAGGCTGTTTCGTTGTACCCTTTATCAACTCAACTTTATAAGTCTTGGCCACGTTGGCAGCATGAGTTCCCTCATCACCAGTCAGTGCATAAATCATATACCTCTGACCCCAACTATAGAAATACTGACCATTCGCACCAAACTTGCCAGGACAAGCAAATGAGATATGATCATCGTCAACGATAGTAGGAGTAATGTCTATGAACGAAGCATAGCCTGCCACATTGAAAAAGATTCCCCAATGTCCTGCATAGCCATCAAACGCAGAAGTGGTAAAAGCAGCAAAATGGCAAGGAGAATAATGCTTAGAAACCTCCTCGTTACCAGCATTCCAATACGCCTGAGTATAGCTACCCATATTAGCTACAGAGAAGAACCAGTCTCCACTGATAACCTGCTCACTGATAGGAGGAACAACGCCCAACATCTTTACAGCGGCATCTGTGGATTCAAACTCATAGTTATCGCCCCCTTTATAGTTGAAGCCTTTGATAGTAACGCCATTAAGAGTTATTGGCTCATAAAATTCAATGCCCTTGTCTGTAACAATATAAGGTTCCGTTGTAGAGCCTTCCTCGGCATTAGAACTAGTGAAAGTAATGGTACGATAGCTTGATGTAGCTACATACTTGACATCATTTACCTCGCAAGTATATTTAGGAAACTGCATCTCCTTCTCCAAATCATCTATCTGATTAATGGTCTCAGTCCAATCGGCATCCTTCGCCATAGGAGTCATCACTATTTTTGTACCACGCTTCTTGCCAAGCATGACTACAGAATCAGCAGTGGCGGTAAGCACCCGGAACTCCAAGTCACCTTCCATACCCTTACCATTATCACCAATACCATCAGGGTTAGCTGGATCGGAGAAGAAATGAATCACCTTATTGTACTCATCAAAAGACAGAACGATACTAGCACTCTGCTCCAATTTATAATGTGATGTGGCTTTCGTGTCTGCACCCAAAGCATCGCTCATGGCAGTAACATTTCCATCTGTTCCAAACTTCAACAACAGATTATATCCACCATACTTGGTATTAGCCTTAGGATAATATTTCATCAGCCATCCATTCTCTGCAGAAGTAAGAACCGTCTTATACTCTGCTATTGCATCATTCACTCGCTCCGCAGAAGGTTTGTCGAACACTTCATCTATGTCGTTAGAACAAGATGTGAAAGCCAAGACCGCAATCAGCGTAAATAATATGTTATATATTTTTTTCATATCCGTCTTACTTTAATGTTTTTAAATCCATTGCCTTTACTTCTGCCGTACGACGCAAGATAACTTCACGAAGCTTGGTAATATCCATGCCCCAAGTGTTGGCAAAATATTCCTTGAGAATGTTAAATTTCTGAATAATAGCTTTATAGCCACTTGCATCCTTCACTATAGGATTGCCGTTTGCATCAAGCACATAATCGCCATTTTCATCTGTTTCGTATACAATACCTGCACGCAGTATTTTTTGCCATGCTGCTTCTGAATGGGTTACATATTGGGCAAAAATCTCAGCAAAGTCCTCATTATACTCACCGCTGGCATAACCGGATACAAATCCCATGGATGGAGCTTCTTTATCCTCTACATTCACCCAACCTGAAGTCTGATACTTGCCGGCAGAAACTGTCTGGAACTCAGTAGAATAATTCTTTTTCTGAGTCAGAATATGACAGAACTCATGATTCATTGTATGGAAGAACCAGTAATTCAGATCGTATGTACCTTTTTTCTTGTCAACGAAAGGATTTTCTGAATCTATGACTGGATTATCAACATCGATAATATTTACATTATACAAAGTTACTTTCAAGCCACCCTCAGCAGTACCCATCACAATAGAAGACTGAGAATCATAAGCTGCTGAGCCAACCAACTGCATCACACGAGGAGAATAGGTCTTCATAAACTGATCGCCCATCACTTCCTTATAAGCATCCAGCCAAATATGCTTGACCATAATAGCCAATGCCTTAGACTTATTAAAATCGGCAGGTGCAAGATTATAATTGTTGTTCGTCTCCTTGTCACTATATCGATAGTTAAAGCGGATATTATAGGTATCCACATAGTTGGTTTTGAGCCACTTGTCAAAGTCATTCTGCTCTTCCTTATTCTGCGTATCGAAAATACTCTTAGAATCAAGACTATCGTCTGAGCAGGCAGCAAACAGAGAGACTGACGCTATCAGTATGAATAATTTTATATATTTCATAGTTTACTCATTTTTTATTTGTTAGACTCTTCTCTTGGATTTGCAGGTAATCCTGCCTCAATTACATCATCTGGCAATTGAATCGCTCCTCGCAAGTCACCAGCCTTGAATACAATAGGAGACTCTTCGTCAACATCATGGCTGAACTCAATGCCATAGCGCTTGATGTCAAGGAAACGAAGACCTTGATACAGGGTCTCCAGTCGACGCATCTGTAAGATGAATTGCAAAATATCCTCTTGGGTACCAGCCTCAACCGTGAATCCCTGTGGATGGAATGTCTTACGAATGCTATGCTCCAAATTGGATTTTGGTGTAACAGGTGCATACGGCAAGCTTTCGATAAAAGTCTTGATACTTTCAACTGTCATTGTTGGGCGTTTTGCCGTACCATTCGCAGTCATAGTATGCGACACAATCCAAGTATTGATATCTTTCACCGCATTATCATACTCCTTCTTCATGGCATAAGCCTCAGCACGACAAAGAAGGGTTTCATCAGTAGTGAACACAGCATCTACAATATGAAGATATCCAGTTTGAGCCACCTTATCAGCAAATTCAAAATGTTCAAACATCTTTGGGAAGATAAGAATACGGGAATTGCCAAACAACAAGTTTGACTGGTAGAGAGTATTGTTTCTGGATCCACTTCCCCATGGCATCTTAGCCCAAATCGTTTCATACTGACCTACATTTTGATTGTGACAAAAACGCGCTTCATTACCACTGATATTTCTACCAATTCGACTAAATGCCGTCATCAACAAGAGATTGGCATTCTCTGATGAAGAAATATACCGATTCTCCATATCCTCTGAATTAGACAAAGACATAAAAGGCACATAGTTGCGCAACAAAGAGGCTGGATTTGCTCCAAGCACCTTGTCAGCATATTTTATCACTTTGTCATAGTTCATATAGTACAGGTTGAAACGAGCAGCAAAAGCATACGCAGCCTTCTGATTGAAATGATACTTAGGCTGGGTATAGATATCATCGCTCACATCAGGCAAGGCCGCCTCAATATCTGCATCAATCTGCTCATAAAGTTGCTTCAGTGTACCACGCTTATAATCAGGGTTTACAGTTGTCTCAGGCTTTGTTGGATAAGGAAGTCCCATGCACTTCTCTGCATTATCTGGATTATAAGTCATACAGAAAGTTGTAGCAAGACGATACATGCTATAGGCACGACAGAGCAAAGCCTCAGCTCTCTGCGCCTTTAGCGATGCTGGATTACCCATCTCATCGATGGAAGCCAAAGCCTGATTGGCTGCTGCAATTGCAGAATAATAACCATTCCACAAACTCTTTGGGGAATCATTGGTTTGAGC